>CBINPH010000266.1:0-4773 GCA_966252445.1 uncultured Chitinophagaceae bacterium
GCCGAACATGATCTGCCTGGTGGCATAATACGGATAGTCTACGTCTTCTTTCATGGCCACGACGGAAGGGATCTTGACCAGCTCGTTCAACAAATCCACGGAATAAAAACCGTGCAGGACGATGCCCAGCTTGGTATGGGCAGCCACGTCCTTGTAAAACGCCGTCACCGCCTCGACATCATCACTGCCTTCCAGGTCGGCCGGCCGCGATACCTGGACGGCGCTGGCACCCAGGAACTCGGCATACTGCACATAATCCATGACGTCATACCGGTCCCAGGGCCCCGTCGCAGCGATGGTCAGGGCTCTTCCATGCACCGTTTCCACCACGAAGCGGGTCAGTTGCCTGACCTCTTCATAGGACAGCCGGTCATATTTTGAGTTGCCTGAAGTCAGCGCGACGATTCCGCACCCGTATTGTATGGCGCGGTCGATCAGCATCTTGACGCCGGCATAGTCAATCTCGTAATCCTCCGTAAAGGGCGTGGGAAAGGACAATATGGGTCCCTTTAGTTTCGCCTTGAACTCCTGGGGCGCCAGCACCTGGGCAGCGCCGGGCCGGCTTTGGGCGATAGACAGGCCTGGAAAAAATCCCTGCCCGAGGAAAAAAACCACAGCGGCCTGAACGACGACGCTTCTTCCCGAACGGCCCAGCTTTCGAAAAATCCTTTTCATATGTATGCACCTTTAGTGTAACTCCTCCGATACTTCCCACCCGGGTCAATATTCACCGCCAAGCATTGCGGGCATGGGCTTACAGGTTAACCGGCCGGAAGGCCGTATAAAAAGTGTCTATGGCCGTTTCCTCCGGAAGGAACAGCGTCCTGTACTGTACCGGGCTGCTCACGTCTTCAATCAGCGTGGTGGACTCGGCCATGGGCACGAAGACGGTCATGCTGTCTCCTGCTGTGTTGTAATAACTCAGCTCCGTTCCTATGCCGTTCTGGATGCCTCCCAGCCAGGTGATGGCCAGCTGGTGTTCGTCGTTCAGGCTGCTGGTGGATATCAAACGGTCCAGCAGGGAGGACTGGAAGTTCTGTCCGTAGGAGCTGCCGCTGACCTCAAAGGGCACCGACCGGTTTTGCATGTCCTTGTTGGCGGTCACCAGTTCGAAAGAATAACTGTATTCTGGCAGCCCCGGAATGATGATGTCAATGGAATCCCTGGGGCCGTGTGCCGGTATGGTGACCAGCTGGGAATCGGTGCGGGAGAGCCAGTAAACCACGAGGTTGACGGCTTTCGGATCGGAATCCCAGAGGCGGATCAGCACCCGCTCCCGACCACCGAACACCTTCACCGAGTCGGGCTTACCCACATAGATCTTTTCACCCTTCTGGAGGTATCCGTCATGCAGGTCATTCATCTTTGAACAGGCGCTGAGGAGCAGCATGGTCATGCCCAGGCCCAGGGTCAGTCGCGCATATATTGGTTTATATATTGGCTTCATAAATACGATTTTGACGGTATGCAAATGAACATGACTGTGCTTACTTGATTTGGCCCCAGAACCTCAGGTCTCCCAGGGTTACATACTGGCTGTTTCCCCAGGTCTTCTTGACGATCACCCGGATATAGCGCACGGGCGGTGCCGCGGGATCGACGCTGAAGTCCTCGCCGGCCAGGCCTGCCGCATCGTCCTCCTGTGTGCTGCCCCCATTCTCGCTGGGCCTGGTGAAACGGTAGTCACCCAGCATGACCCAGCCTTTGGACAAGTCGTCGGTCACGTCGGCCGTCGGTGAACCCCAGATCTCAAAGCTTTCGATCGCCTGACCCCGGAACAGCTGGGAGACGTCCATAAACGCCTGGATGCGGCTGAAGATGGCCGTCTGCCCCATGTCGAAAGTGAAGCTGGCGGGAAAGACGCTGGTAAAGAACAGGTAGCGGGTGGCCGGGTTGTCGTCCCAGATCTTCTCGATGGAATAAGCGTCGGCATACTGGGTGTAGGGTATGCCAAAGGGATTCCACCGCACGAAATGGTCTTTGGGCTCAATACGCTCTTCAAACAAGGGCAAATAGCTATCCTGGAGGGTATCCGTGACGTTGCCCCAGCGATCATGAATGGAGATGGCAAACAGCCTTTCTTTGCTTTCGTAGCCCCTTATGCTGCCTTCCCCTTTCTTGGACTTGGTGTAAAAATTATCGGCTGTCACCATGTTCCCGAAATCATCCGGGGTCGTCACACTGATGACCACATCGGCTTCGTCCTTATTCTCCCAGGAAATCCGGATACCGCCAAAATCGGGCTGCACATGCAGCGTCTCAAAGACGTTGTATATGGAGGCATCGAGGGGATGCGCCTTGACGACCACGGGCTCCGACTCATTTTTACTGCGGTCCCCGCAGATCAGCTTTACGTCGACCTCACGGGATCTGCCGATGCCTTCTATCTTCAGCTTGTTGGTATAAGCGGAAGCCTTCTGTTCAACGACTTCGCCGTTGTCGAGGGTATACACCGCCTTGACATAGAGCAGGTCCTCGTCTTCCGGGATGGCGTAGGAAATGATGGCAGCGCCGGGAAGGTTTTCCACCTGGGGTGAGCTGACAGGCCCCGGAGGAACATCTTCAATCGGGTATTGCCCCCGGTCCGATTCCTTGAAGCAGGAGGAGAGACTGCCTGCCATGATGAACAACCATAAAAAATTTCTCATAACAAAAGAGTTTTATGCTATCCGACAGTTTGCTTTGTTACCAGCCGGGATTCTGGACCAGGTTTTTGTTAATGGATATCTGTCCCTGGCTGATGGGCCAGAATACATCCCTCAGCCGATACGGCATGGAATGCAGGGTAACCACCCGGTAGAAATCCTCGGGCTCCGCCCCCTTGATGTTCCATCCTTTACCGGGGCCGTTGAAATTCTGCAGGGCTTCCTTCCAGCGTCTCATGTCGTAATAGTGATGGCGTTCAAAGCTCAGTTCGATGTTGCGTTCCCGGTGAATGATCTCCCGCATGCCATTCTTGGTGGTGTATTTCGTCGGGAATTTCGAATACTGGCTCCAGGACTCGGCCACGCCCTTCAGGCCCGCCCGGTTGCGAATCATATCGACATACTTGTACACTTCATCGTTGGGGGCATCCAGGGTCTCGTTGAGGGCTTCCGCATACAAGAGGTACAGGTCCGCCAGGCGGAAGATCGGCCAGTTCCAGCGCTTTTCGATCAGGGAGGTACCGCTGAATACGGACTGGTAATTATGCAGCTTTTTGATGTAGAAAGAGGTCTCGCTGAATCGGCCGGCCAGCCCTTCGCCGGCCACCTGTCCCTGCCGGCTCTGTATAGGCCACTGGGCCTCATCGCTGAACCTGCCCAGGCCAAACCACCATCCGCCGTCGACCCCGATGTTCCCATAAAAACGGGGTTCCCTGTGCATATGCAGTTTCGCGGTAGTATAGCCGGGCTGCATATAATACTTCGCATCCTCGGGCACGACCGTCAATCCATACCGGTCTTCATAGTCATAGGTCTTATCCTCCTCGATGGGCACGCCGTGGTCGGAATAGAACATTTCGGCCATCTTCATGGTCGGCGTCCAGCAGGAGATGAGATCCACCCGCCAGCTGGGATCCATATACCCGATGGTGAAACGCTCTATGGACCAGCTGGTCAGCAAGCCGTTGGGGCCCTCTGATCCGATGCGGACATTGGACTCCCATCCCCATATCGTTTCCTGATTCCATTTGTCGGTGACGATCTGGCTCGTTTGCAGGACCAGCTTTGTCGAGTCCGAGAGGTCCAGGGAAGAGTTTTGGAAATGGTACAGGCTGATGCCCGCCTCGTGGCAAACATCGATGGCTTCCTTACAGGCGTCGCGGGCCCTGGCCCACTTGGCGGGATCTGCCGTCTCGCTGAAGAGGTGAACGCCGCGGTTGTCCACCATCGTGGCGTAATCCGGGTTCCCGTTGAACAGCGGGCTGGCCGCCGTCACCAGCACCCTGGCCTTGACCGATAAGGCTACGGCCTTGGTAATGCGCCCGGCCTCAGACACCATGTTGTCGATGGACAGCGGCAAATCCGCCGCCGCTTCGTCGAGCAGCTCCACCACATAGTTCACCACCGAATCGATGGGTTCACGATATACCGCCACCTCCTCCGGAGAGGCGGAAATAGGCAGGTTTTCCCGGACGATGGGGATCGGTCCGTAGAGCCTCATCAGGAAAAAATGATAGTAGGCTTTCAGGAACTTCACCTCGGCGATCCAACGGACCCTTTCATATTCCTGCAAATCATGCACCTTGCCCACGTTTTCCAGAAAAACATTGCAATCCCTGATCCCTGCCCAAAGGTTGGTGGCGCCATTGGTCCCGTCCCAGTAGTTGAGGTTGGGATTGGTGACGTTGTTGCCCTCATACATGATGTCGAACCCCTTGTTGGGGTAGGTCCATGCGTTTCTGGCCACCGACCAGACCTCGTCGCCGATCAGTCCCGGATCGTTCCCCGACCCTATGCGGGGCATGTAAGAATAGCAGGTAAACAAATAATTCTGCGCCCGGACCCGGTCGTGGAAGGCATAGTCCAGCGTAGCGACATTATCGGGGATGATGTCGAGATATTTGTCGCAGGACGACAGGATCGTCGCGCAGGCCAGTATGCCGAAATATCTATATATTTTCATCGTGCTGATTTTAGAATGAAACCTGAACACCGAAGTTGACCACCTTTTGTACCGGATAGCCGAGCCCGTTGCCTGCCATTTCCGGATCCCAGAGATCGAAGGAACTGAAGGTCAGCAGGTTCGTTCCGCTCACATACCAGCGGGCCATGTTGACACCGATCTTCC
>CBINPH010000267.1:0-4772 GCA_966252445.1 uncultured Chitinophagaceae bacterium
AACTGTACAGCGGCTTCGATCTCTGCGACCCCCGCACCTCGGTCAGCATGACCATCAATGGGCCGGCGCCTATGTTGCTGGCTTTTTTCATGAACGCGGCCATAGACCAGCAGTGCGAAAAACACATCGACGCGGAAGGCCACTGGGAGCGGGTGAACCCCCTGATCGACCAGTGGTTCGGCGACAGGCCCCGCCCGCGTTACCAGGACGGCGGCGGGCTGCCTGCCGGCCATGATGGCCTGGGGCTGCGCCTGCTGGGGGTGCCTGGCGACGCCGTCCTCGAGCGGGAGGTCTACGAAAAGATCAGGGACCACACCCTGCGCCGCGTGCGGGGCACGGTGCAGGCCGACATCCTCAAGGAAGACCAGGCGCAGAACACCTGCATTTTCTCGATGCCCTTTGCCCTGCGGATGATGGGCGATGTGCAGGAATACTTCATCCGCCACGATGTACAGAACTTTTATTCGGTGAGTGTCTCCGGATATCACATCGCTGAGGCGGGTGCCAACCCCATCACCCAGCTGGCCTTCACCCTGGCCAACGGCTTTACCTATGTGGAGTACTTTCTCGGCCGGGGCATGCCCGTAGACGCCTTCGCCCCCAACCTGTCGTTTTTCTTCAGCAACGGCATGGACCCGGAATATGCCGTCATCGGCAGGGTGGCCCGCCGCATATGGGCCCGCGCCATGAAATACTGTTACGGGGCCAACGAGCGCTCCCAGAAGCTCAAATACCATGTGCAGACCAGCGGCCGCAGCCTGCACGCCCAGGAGATCGGCTTCAACGACATCCGGACCACCCTGCAGGCGCTCTATGCCATCTACGACAACTGCAATTCCCTGCATACCAACGCCTATGACGAGGCCATCACCACGCCCACGGAGGAAAGCGTGCGCCGCGCCATGGCCATCCAGCTGATCATCAACCGGGAGCTGGGCACGGCCAGGAATGAAAACCCCGTGCAGGGTGCCTTCCTCATCAACGAGCTCACCGACCTGGTGGAAGAAGCCGTGCTGGCCGAGTTCGAACGCATATCCTCCCGCGGCGGCGTGCTGGGGGCCATGGAGCGCATGTACCAGCGCAACAGGATACAGGAAGAGAGCCTGCGCTACGAGTCCCTGAAGAACAGCGGCGCCCTGCCGGTGGTCGGCGTAAACACCTTCCTCGACAAGGAAGGCTCGCCCACGGTTCGCCCCCGGGAGGTCATCCGCTCCACCACAGCGGAAAAAGAGGCGCAGATCGCGCAGCTGCAGGCTTTCCGCGAACGCCATGCGGAGCGGTCGCCTGCCGTGCTTCAGCGCCTGCAGGAGACGGCGCTGCGGCAAGACAACATCTTTGCGGCCCTCATGGAGGCGGTGAAGTACTGCAGCCTGGGAGAGATCACCCACGGCCTGTTCGCCGCAGGCGGGCAGTACCGCCGGAACATGTGATTCCGCTAGGAGCGGGCACGCTGCAGCAACGCCTGCAGGGCGGCCTTACGCCCGGGCCACTCCTCCTCGATGAGGCCGTAGTAGGCCGAGTGACGCTTGCTACCGTCGGCCCGCAGCATGTCGTTGCGCAGGATCCCCTCAAAGGCGCCTCCGATCTTTTCTATGGCCTTGCGCGAACGGATGTTGTTCGCGTCCGTTTTCAGCTGCACCCGCGAAGTGCCCAGCGTCTCGAAGCAGAAGGTGAGCAGCAGGAGCTTGCACTCGGGGTTGACGGGCCCGGCCCAATAGGCGGGGTGCAGCCATGTCCAGCCGATCTCCAGCTTGCGGTGCCGCGGCTGCAGGTAGAGCAGGCGTGTGCTGCCGACGATGCGGTCCTCGGGCTTGTAGCGGATGACGAAGGGATATTGCAGTCCCTGTTCCCGTTCGGCCAGGGCCTCTTCCAGCAGCGGGGTGAGCACGGCGGGATCCGAGGCATCCATGGGGTAGTGCTGCCATATCCGGGCATCGGCGGCCAGCGATGTCAGCGTCCCGAAGTGGCTGCGCTCCAGGGGCAGCAGCTCCACCCCTTCGCCCGACAGGCGGGTGGGATGGGTGATCCAGTGTTTCATGGGTTCTTTTACAGGTTTCGGCGCAAAAATACAGGGTTCATTCCATTGTCTTTCCTCCCGCGCCCCCGCCGGCGGCCCGCCCCCGCCTGCGCAGGTCCAGGACATAGAGCCAGTAGGGCTGCCCGAACATGTCGTCGATGCGGCGCAGCTGGACGAAGCCCATGTCCTCGTACAGGGCGCGGGCCGCCCGCATGAATTCCCCGGTATACAGGGCCATGGTCTGCTGCCCCGCGGCGCGGGCTATGCATCGGCTGACCAGCTCGCGGGCAATGCCGCGGCCCCGCAGGGCGGGATGCACGGCCAGCCGCCGCAGGCTGCACCAGTCGGCGGAGAAGAAGGCGCTGGGATGCCCGGACGGCACATAGAAGGCCATGCCCGCCAGCCGCCGTCCCTGCACCGCTACGAAAGCGGTGGCGTAGCTCATCAGGTCTTCCAGGGCGGCGCGGTCCGCCAGCCGCCGGTCCATCTCCGCGGCATGCGCCGCGCCGAGCACGGCCACATGCGTGCCGTAGGCCAGGCGGCCCAGCGCCAGCAGGGCCTCCGTGTCCGCAGGTCCCGCTTCGCGGTAGCTCAGCCATGTATGGGTTGACGACATGATGGCGCTGCGGCTAGGTTTTCCATCCGGCGATCTGCTCGCGGAGGGCGCAAAACTCCTCCCAGGTGGACCGCAGCACCTCGGCGGCGGGCCTGATGTCCCTGATCTGGGCGCTGACCTGCCCTATCTCCAGCTCTCCTGCTTCCAGGTCCCCCTCGAACATACCCTTCCTGGCGCGCCCGCGGCCCAGCAGTTCCTGCAGCGCTTCGGGGCCGAGACAGGCCTCTTCTGCCTGCCGTACCTGTTCGAAGAAGCCGTTGCGCAGCAGCCGCACGGGCCTGAGCTGTTTCAGGGTGAGGAAGGTGTCGCCTTCGCCGGCCCGCAAGACCGCCTCCTTGAAGGCCAGATGGGAAGAGGCTTCGGGCGTGGCCACGAAACGGCTGCCCATCTGCACGCCTTCGGCGCCCAGGGCGAATGCCGCCATCATGGCCCTGCCGCCGCCTATGCCTCCCGCGGCGATCACGGGCAGCGACACGGCTTCCCGCACGGCCGGCACCAGGCAGAGCGTGGTGGTCTCCTCCCTGCCGTTGTGGCCCCCTGCCTCGAAGCCCTCGGCGACCACGGCATGACAGCCTGCCTCCTCCGCCTTGCGGGCATAGCGGCTCCCCGGCACCACATGCACCACCACGATGCCGTGCTCACGGAGAAAGGGGGTCCATGTCCGCGGGTTGCCCGCGGAGGTGAAGACAATGGGTACGCCCTCCTCCGCGATGACGTGCATATGGCGTTCGATATCCGGGTAGAGGAGCGGCACATTCACGGCAAAAGGTTTCCGGGTGGCCTCGCGGCATTTGCGGATATGGGTGCGGAGCACTTCCGGGTACATGCTGCCCGAGCCGATGACCCCGAGGCCGCCGGCTTCGCTCACCGCGCTGGCCAGCCGCCAGCCGGAAGCCCAGACCATGCCTGCCTGGATGATGGGGATGCGGATGCCCAGCAGGCGGGTGATGCGGTTGTCCATGCGAACGGATTGATCGGCGGACCTGTCGCCCGCCCTTGAGCCGGCAATTTAGCGATTAAAGTGTCGCAGCGCTCAGCCCAGGTCAATCTCGGTGTTGTCGCCGATGTTCAGGCTCTGCGTCAGCCCGTGGATGTTGGCGTCGCTGCCGATGATGGAGGAGTTCAGCACCACCTCTTCCAGGTTCGAGTAAGAGCCGATGATCGAGTTCTTGACGATGGAATAGGTGATCACCGCATTCTCCCCGATGCTCACGTTGGGCCCGATGATGGAGTTCTTGATATGACAGTGCTCGGCGATGCTGACCGGCGGCACCAGGATGGTGTTCTGGTAGGGTAGGTCCGGGCCCTGTTGCCCTTCGTTCTTTTTCAGCAGGATGGAGTTCGTTTCGAGCAGGGTCTCCTTTTTCCCGCAGTCGAACCAGTTGGTCACCCGGAAGGCGTTGAAGCTGACCTTTTTGTCGATCATGCACTGCAGCGCGTCAGTCAGGTGGTATTCGTCGTGGGACTTGATCTTTTCCCGGTAGTTCTGGGCCAGGCACTCGAAGAGGATCTGGGTTTCCCGGATCTTGTACAGGCCGACCAGGGCCATGTTCGACTTGGGGATCTGCGGTTTCTCCACCACCCGGGTGATGAGGCCGCGGTCATTGATCTCGGCCACCCCGAAGTGCCGGGGGTCGTCCACCTTCTTCACCCCCAGGGCCGAGCCCGGGTGCTTCAGGATGGCGGCGACGTCGAATTCACAGATGGTGTCGCCCATGACGATGAAGATCTCGTCGTCGCCGACGAGGTCTGCCGTCAGGGAGATGGCCTGTCCCGAGCCTTCCCTCAGGTTTTGCTGGATGAAATGACACTCGAGGCCGGGGTACTTCTGCTCCACATAGTCCTGGATCTTGTCCCCCAGGTAGCCGATGACGAAGATGAATTCCCGTACGCCTGCCTCGGCGAGGGGGTCCACGATGAAATTCAGGATCGTCTTGCCCGCGATGGGTATCAGGGCCTTGGGCTGCGTGTAGGTATGAGGCCGCAGCCGGGTTCCGGCCCCCGCTACGGGAATGATCACTTTCATGAACGGTGCAGGTTTTTTACAACGGGTAACCGGGGTCCATCCCGCCCCGGCCTGTGAAGGTACTACAATTTTTACTGGAGCGCCGCGGGCGACGCCTGACGCCGCGTCTTTTC
>CBINPH010000268.1:0-4703 GCA_966252445.1 uncultured Chitinophagaceae bacterium
AGCTCTTCGAGCTGGAGGGCATACGCCTGCATGTGCCGGGGGAGACCATAGACTACATCGTCGAGCAGGCCATGGAGTACAAGCTGGGCGCCCGCGGCCTCCGCTCCATATGCGAGGCCATCATGACGGACGCCATGTTCAGCCTGCCCTCGACGAACAAGAAGACCTTTACCCTCACGGCCGACTACGCCAGGGAGAAGCTGGAGAAATCCACCCTGCTGCGCCTGAAGGTGGCCTAGCATCCCGCACCCGAAACCGATCAACATGCAGGAATACATCGACGAATTGCAGCAGAAGGCCGGCCTGACGGCCGAGCAGGCCCGCCTGGCCCTGGAGACGATCATCGCCAAGGTGAAGCGGCAGGTGCCGGAGGGATTTCATGCCACCATAGACGGACTTTTCGCCGGCCGCAGCGGCGCAGAGGCCTTCGGCCAGAAGAGCAGCTTTGCCGACCAGGCGGAAGAAAAGATCCGCGGCTTCGCCCAGGAAGCCCGGGAGCAGCTCAGCGACCTCGCCGACAAGGCGGAGGACATCGCCGAAGATGTGCGCGACAGGACGGAGGAGATCGTCAAGGACCTCTCCGACCGCCTCTCCGGCATGCTGGGCAGGAAAAACGAGCCCAAGCCCTGAGCCGGTTCCCCCGGATCCTGCATCCTGCCCCCCCGGCGGGATTTTTTTCGGCGGCCTGCCGCCGCTTCCGCTGATGCTCCATGGGGCGGCGCCCCCGGAGCGATGCCTAAACTGTTTTCATGACGTATAAGCTTTTCCTTGCCCTGGCGCTGTCCGCCTGGATGCCCCTGCAGGCCCCCGCGCAGCAGCCCTGTCCCCTGATCCCCCTGCCCGCGCATTACCGCCCCGCGGAGGGGCGGTTCCTGCTGAACAGCCAGACGGCCGTGATCGCGGCGGACAGCGCCTTTCAGGCGTCGGCCTACTATCTCCGCAACCAGGTGCTGCGCCATACCGGCATGGCCCTGGGTGCCGGCCCCCGCGCCGCACGGACCATCCTCCTGCAGCGTGCGCCGGGCAGCCCGGGCGCCTATACGCTGGCCATGGACGCGCGCCAGGTCAGGATACAGGCCGCGGACGACGAAGGCATGTTCTACGGGGTCAACACCCTGCTGCAGCTCCTGCTGCGGGCCGGGACAAAGGACGACGCTGTAGCCATTCCCTGCTGGGAGATCAGCGACGCGCCGCAGTATGCCTGGCGCGGGGTCATGCTGGATGAGTCCAGGCACTTCTTCGGCAAGGAGGTGGTCCGGGAGATGCTGGACCAGATGGCCCTGCTCAAGCTGAACCGTTTTCACTGGCACCTGACGGACCAGCCCGGCTGGCGCCTGCAGATCAGGCGCTATCCCCGCCTGGCCCTGGTCGGGGGCCTGGGGGACTATTCCGATTCCCTGCGGCCCGCCCGGTATTATACCCAGGAGGATATCCGGGAGATCGTGGCCTATGCCCGGGAAAGGCATATCACCGTGATCCCCGAGGTGGACATGCCGGGCCATGCCACGGCGGCCAACCGCGCCTACCCGGCCTACAGCGGCGGCGGGGAAGGGCGCTGGGCGAACTTCACCTTCAACCCCGGCCGGGAGGACGTATACGGCTTCCTCACCGACATCCTGCGGGAGGTCGCCGTGCTCTTTCCTGCAGGGATGATCCACCTGGGCGGCGACGAGGTGGCCTACGGCAGCCAGGGATGGACGGCGCTGCCCGCCGTGCAGCAGCTCATGACCCGGGAACGGCTGGGCAATGCCCGCGAGGTCGAGCAGTACTTTTTCCGGCGGATGACCGACTCCGCCCTGGGCATCTTCCGCCGGGTGCTGGCCTGGGACGAGGTGGCCGACGGGAACCTGCCCGCCGACAGCGTGATCATCTTCTGGTGGAGGCACGACCGCCCTGAACAACTGCGCAAGGCCTTCGACAAGGGCTATCATGTGGTGCTCTGCCCGAGGATACCCTTGTATTTCGACTTCGTGCAGGACAGCGCACACCGCCAGGGCAGGAGATGGAAGGGGGACTTCAGTTCCCTGGACCGGGTCTACGCTTTTTCCGGGGCGGACCTGCCGGCGGCGGGCCGCCCCGGGCAGGTGCTGGGCATGCAGGCCGACCTCTGGACGGAGACGGTGCGCAGCAGGGAGCGCCTGGAATACCTGCTCTTTCCCCGCATGGCCGCCCTGGCGGAAGCGGCTTGGACGGCCCCGGCCGGCCGGGATTATGCCCTGTTCCTGTCGCGGCTGAAGGGCCTGCTGCCCCTGTACCGGGCAGCAGGCATCCATTATTACGATCCCTTGGCGCCCCTGCACACCCCGGAGATCATAGACCCCTAGCGCTGCCGCCCGGCCATGCCGGGTGGGTTGACCCGCGGCGGGGCCTGCTCCGCTGCCCAACACGCCATCCATGAGACCTATACGGAGCTGCCTGTTCCCCCTCTGCTGCGTCGCCGCGCTGGTGTCCTGCGGCGTCACCCGCCCCCGCGGGAGCCGGCAGCCTTTCAGGATCATCGGCTACATGAGCGCCCATACGGTGCAGCCCTCGGTCATACCCTACGGGTACCTGACCCACATCAACTACGCCTTCGCCATCCCCGATGCGGACCGCTCCGGGGCCCTGCTGCCCGTGCCCCGACCCGATACGCTGCGGGCCCTGGTGCGGGCTGCGCATGCCCAGGGGGTGAAGGTGTTCATCTCGGTAGGGGGATGGGGCATAGGCGACGGCGGCGGCAATGACAGCCGTTTTGAGGTCCTGGCGGCCAGCGCCGCGGGGCGCCGCCGCTTCACGGCTTCGCTGATGGCGCTGGTGCGGGAATTCGGGCTGGACGGCGCCGATATCGACTGGGAATACCCCGACCCCATTGAGCCCTCCCGCAGCGACTTCGTGGCCCTCATGCGGCAGCTGGGCGACAGCCTGCATGCGGCCGGCCGGCAGCTGAGCGCCGCCATCGTCTCGGGCCATGACCTGCATGGTTACGGGATCAGCGAAGAGGTCTTCGGCATCGCTGACTGGCTCAACATCATGGCCTACGACGACGACTACAACAGCTTCGGGGGCGCCCATGTGCCGCATGCGCCCTACTGGCTGGCCCTGCGCAGCTTCGAGTACTGGGTGGACGACAGGGGCCTGCCCCCGGAAAAGGCCGTTATGGGCGTGCCTTTCTATGGCAAGCGGGCAGGGCGGGGCTACAGCTACCGTCGCCTGCTGGCCATGGGCGCGGACCCCTACGGCGACGTGGTGGACAGCATCTACTACAACGGCATCAGCACCATACGCCAAAAGACGGCGCTGGCCATGCGCCGCGGCGCGGGCATCATGATCTGGGAGATCGCCGAAGACACCACGGGGCCCCTGTCGCTGCTGAAGGCGGTCTATGACCGTTCACGGGAAGGGCTGTCCGCGGAACGCTGAGCCCCTTCTTCAGGCGCCGCCGGCGCCATTTTCCGTATGGTAATAACAGAGGGAGAGCTGCTGCCCGTCGAAGCGGGCATAGGAGTAGTGGCGGAGCCAGTCGCCCAGGTTGACGTAGCGGCTGCCCCCGGGCAGCGCGAGGTCCAGCGGCAGGTGGCGGTGGCCGAAGATGAAATAGTCGAAGGCCTCCTGCTGCAGCACCTCCCGCGCATATTGCACCAGCCATTCGCGGTCTTCGCCGAGGAATACGGGGGCCTCGGCCACCGCGCGGCTGCGGCGGCTGAAGTAATCCGCCAGGGCGATGCCCCAGCTGGGATGCACCAGGGAGAACAGGCTGCGGCAGAGGGGGCTGCGGAACACGCGCTTCAGCAGCTTGTAGCGGTGGTCCCCCGGCCCCAGGCCGTCGCCGTGGGCGATGAGAAAGCGGCGCCCGGCGATGCGGAAGGCCTGCGGCTCCGTGTACACGGGGATCTGCAGCTCCTGCTCGAAATACCCGTCCATCCACATGTCGTGGTTGCCGGTGAACACGCTGATGCCTATCCCGGTGTCGCGCAGGGCGGCCAGCTTCCCCAGCAGGCGCGTATAGCCCTTGGGGATCACCCGCCGGTATTCGAACCAGAAATCGAAGATGTCCCCGACCAGGAAGATGTGGGCGGCGTCGCGGCCCGCTTCTTCCAGCCAGCGGAGGATCAGCCGCTCGCGCTGCAGGCTGGTCACGGCGTCCGGGGCGCCCAGGTGAAAATCCGAGGCGAAGTACACCTGCCGCCCCGGAGGGCAGGACAGGGTAATATCCGCATGTGCGCTGGCGTGCATGAGCTTGGAAGGGCCGCCGCGGCGGTCCGGTGTCCGACCATTAAAAAAGGCCAAAACCACAGGGGCCCTGGCCTGGGAAAATGCCTGAACAGTAGAATGGCCCGCCGGGCTTATTTCAGGCCCAGCTTGGCCTTGACCGAAGGGGTCAGGTCATCGCCCTCGGGCTTGACGACCAGGATCTCGCCCTGCCCCGAATCGTTCATCACGTAGGTGTAGCCCTTGGACTTGGCGACGGCGCTGACGGCGGCCTGCGCCTTCTCGATGATGGGCTTCAGCAGGTCGCCCTGCTTCTGCTGCAACTGCTGCTGCATGGTCTGCTGGAACTGGGAAATGCGGCCGCTGAGGTCCTGCAGGGTACCGCGCTTGACCTGCTTCACCGCATCGCTCATGGTGGCGGAGTCCTTCACAAAAGTATTGAGCTCGTTCTGGAACTGCTGCTGCATGGCCTGGTATTCCTGCACCAGCGTGTTCTGGTATTGGCCCAGGGCGGT
>CBINPH010000269.1:0-4692 GCA_966252445.1 uncultured Chitinophagaceae bacterium
AGTAGGTCTTCAGCTGGCAATCCAGGACGAAGCCCTTGTCGCGCGCCTTGCCGTACAACACCATCATGGCTTCCTGGAAGACGTCCTTGGCCTCATCCTCATCACCATGGTTCTGGCAGATCAGCCGCGCCACCATGGGGAAATACATCCGGTACATGGATTCCAAGACCTGCTCGTCGTGTCCTGCCAGCCCCCGCAACAGCGCCTCATCTCCCTGCATTCCTGTTCGTCTGGCCACTATTAATACGGTTTTAAGGGTTTTGGTAACCCAAAATAATTAAAAAATCCCCGCCACTGGGTTACCTTTTTTCAAAACGGGTATAAAAGGAGGAACTTCAAATTTTTTTTAGTTACAAAAAGCAAAAACCATGAAAAACGTACTGAAAGTAGGTGTGGTAGCCCTGGCTATCGGACTGTTCGCCACGGCTTGCGGTTCCGGCACCAATTCCGATTCGACCGCCGATTCCCTGAACACCGAGATGGCAGCCCCCGAGGCCACCCCGGCACCTGCACCTGCACCTGCAGACAGCATGTCCGCTGACAGCACCGCTGCACCGGATTCCAGCCTGTAATCCAGGTCAAGACACATAAAGAGCCGCCTTCGGGCGGCTTTTTTTGTGCAGTTAACGAATTTCAAAAATCAGGCCCGAAAAGCGGAAGAACAACAAAAAAAAGTGCCGGAGGGTTGTTTTTTTGAAAACGCGCCGTATCTTTGCTCCGCAACACAGCGAACATCATGGCCAACCGGTATTTTTTTAGCTATTATTTTGGATTCTTCCGCAAGAAGAACTGAGGTTGGCATGCCCTGATCATATGAAGAAAGCAAAGAGGCCTCAGATAACCATCTGAAGGCCTTTTTTCATCTATGGACCATGAAGACGCGCACACGGTATTTTTCGATCTCCTTTTATTATTTCTTTTACCGGAAAGAAAGCGGGACCGGCGTGCTGTGAGTCATACAGACAAGGCTTGAGTCCCGCCCAGAAGGCGGGATTTTTTTATATCAACCATTATGTCATTAAAGATTGCCATTCAGGGATTCGAGGGGTGTTTTCACCAGATTGCCGCCCAGCATTATTTTCCGGAAGGGGTGGATATCGCCCCCTGCCTGACCTTCAACGAGGTGGCCCGGGCGGTGCAGCGGGGGGAGGTGGATGCCGGGGTGATGGCCATTGAGAATTCCATAGCCGGAAGTATCCTGCCCAATTACAACCTGTTGCAACGCTCGCGGCTGTTCGTGGTCGGCGAGATATACCTGCATATCCGCCAGCACCTGATGATGCTCCCCGGCCAGGGCCTGGACGACATCCGGGAGGTGCATTCTCATCCCATGGCCCTGCTGCAGTGCATGGACTACCTGGAAAAGCATGCCCATTGGCGGCTGGTGGAAACCGAGGACACGGCGCTCAGCGCCCGGCATGTACAGCAGCACCGGGCCAGGCACATCGCCGCCGTGGCCAGCCGGCTCGCCGCCGATCTGTACGGCCTGGAGATCGTGGCGCCCAATATCCAGACCGAAAAGAAGAACTATACCCGCTTCCTGGTGCTCAGCAGGGAAGAAAGAAAGCCGAACGGCCAGGTGCCCAACAAGGCATCCGTATATTTCCAGACCGCGAATACGCACGGCTGCCTGGCCCGCGTGCTGACCTGCATCGCCGAGGAGGGGGTAAACCTGTCCAAACTGCAGTCTTTTCCCATTCCGGGCAGCGAATGGCAGTACTATTTCCATGCGGACATGGAGTTCCGCCAGCCCGAGCAGTTTGACAAGGCCATGGCGCATATCCGGCCCGTCACCGAGAAATTGCGGGTCCTGGGCCTGTACCAGAAAGGGGAAACCGTCTGAGGGCGCTATCCCGGTAAACAAGACATTGTTAGGCATATGAACATACCAGTAGCCGGACGTTTGCAGCATACCCAGGAATATTATTTTTCCCGGAAGCTGCGGGAGATCGAAGCCCTCAACCGGCAGGGCGCCGCCGTGATCAACCTGGGCATAGGCAGCCCGGATCAGCCTCCCCACCCCTCGGTGGTGCAGGCTTTGCACCAGGCGGCCCTGCGGCCCGACACCCATGCGTATCAGAGCTACCGCGGCGCGGCGGCCCTGCGCCAGGCCTTCGCCTCCTGGTATCAGCGGCACTATGCCGTGACCCTGGACCCGGAGACGGAGATCCTGCCGCTCATCGGTTCCAAGGAAGGCATCATGCACATCTCCATGACCTTCCTGAACCCGGGAGACCGCGTGCTGGTGCCGGACCCCGGCTACCCCACGTACCGGGCCGCCGCCTTGCTGGCCGGCGCCGAGTGCGTGGCCTATCCCCTGACCGCCGCCGCCGGCTGGCAGCCCGACCTGGAGGCCCTGGAGCGGATGGACCTCAGCGGCGTAAAGCTGATGTGGCTCAATTACCCGCATATGCCCACCGGCGCGCGCGCGAACAGGGCGGTGCTTCAGCGGCTGGTGGCCTGGGCCGCCGCCCACGGCATCCTGCTTTGCCATGACAACCCTTACAGCTTCATCCTCAACGAGGAGCCCCTGAGCCTGCTCTCCCTGGAGGGCGCGCGGGAGGTGAGCCTGGAGCTCAACTCCCTGAGCAAGTCCCACAACATGGCGGGATGGCGCATCGGCATGCTGGGGGGCAGGGCAGACCTGGTGGCTGAGGTGCTCCGCTTCAAGAGCAATATGGATTCGGGGATGTTTCTGCCCATGCAGCTGGCGGCTGTCGCCGCCCTGGGGCTGGGCGAGGAATGGTACCGGGAGCTCAACTTCCTGTACGCGAGCCGCCGGGAGAAAGCCTGTGCCCTCCTCGACCTGCTGGGTTGCCGCTACGACCCGGATCAGGCCGGGATGTTCATCTGGGCAGCCGTGCCCGGGGCCTATGCCGACGGCTATGCGCTGAGCGATGCCGTGTTGTATCAGGCTGGCGTGTTCATTACCCCCGGCGGGATCTTCGGCAGCCAGGGCGAGGGACATGTCCGCGTCAGCCTCTGCCGCGAGGCCGCCGTTTTCGAAGAGGCCATGCAGCGTGTGCGGGAAAGGGTCTCCCTTCCCGTGGATGAGGCCGCTAACCTGGCCGATCAAAAAGCCGAGAAATGACTGTAGCCATTGTTGGGGTAGGATTGATTGGCGGCTCCATGGGGCTGACCCTGAAAGCCGAAGGCTTTGCCGACACCATTTTGGGTGTGGGGCGCCGGGAGGAGACGCTCGACAAAGCCCTGGCCCTGGGTCTCATTGATGAAAAGGCCTCCCTGGCCGCGGCCCTGGAAAGGGCGGACGTGATCGTGCTCGCCGTGCCTATGGACGCCCTCTGCGAGATGCTGCCCGGTGTGCTGGACCAGGTCAGCGACCAGCAGCTGGTGCTGGATGTGGGCTCGACAAAGGAGAAGTTCCTGGAGCGCATCAAGGACCATCCCCGCCGCGGCCGCTTTGTGGCCACCCATCCCATGGCCGGCACGGAATATTCCGGCCCTGAGGCTGCCCAGCCCGGCCTTTTCCAGGGCAAATGCACGGTCTTCTGCGATACCGGCGACAGTGATCCCGACGCCGTAGACCTGGCGCGCCGCCTGTATGCCGCCCTGGGGATGCGCATTGTCTGCATGGACGCCCGCGCCCATGACCTGCATACGGCATACGTGTCGCACATCTCGCACATCAGCTCCTTCGCCCTGGCCCTGACGGTGCTGGAAAAGGAGAAGGAGGAGGCGGCGATCTTCGAGCTGGCCAGCGGTGGCTTTGCCTCCACCGTGCGGCTGGCCAAGAGCTCCCCCGACATGTGGGTGCCGGTGTTCCGGCAGAACAGGAACAATGTGCTGGACGTGCTCGAAGAGCTGATCCACCAGCTGCAGCGCACCCAGCAGATGCTTGTCGACGAGGATTATGCAGGGCTGTATGCCCTCATTGAGGAAGCCAACGGCATACGCCGGATCATCCAGTGAACATTCAGGGCGGCCGCGGCCGCCGGACATATACCTTATAACCAATTAACTTTGACAATCATGGAACAAGTCGCAACTGCGCGGTCGGTATGGCAGAAACTCAGCCAGAAGCAGCCGATCGTCATCTCCGGGCCCTGCAGCGCGGAAACGGAACTGCAGGTCCTGGAAACCGCCATCCGCCTGGCCAAGACGGGGAAGGTCGATATGCTGCGGGCGGGGATCTGGAAGCCCCGGACCAAGCCGGGTCAGTTCGAGGGCATCGGCAGCGCCGGCCTGCCCTGGCTGCAGAAAGCCCGGGAGATCACCGGCCTGCCCATCACCGTGGAGGTGGCCACAGCCAAGCATGTGGAGGAAAGCCTCCGGCACGGCGTGGACATCCTGTGGATCGGGGCCCGAACCACGGTCAACCCCTTTTCCGTGCAGGAGGTAGCCGACGCGCTCCGCGGGGTGGACATCCCCGTGCTGCTCAAGAACCCCATCAATCCTGACCTGGAGCTGTGGATCGGCGGCCTGGAGCGCCTGCAGAAGGTGGGTGTCAAGGATCTCGGGGTGATCCACCGGGGATTCTCGAACTACGGCAACACCGAGTTCCGCAACGCCCCCATGTGGCACCTCTCCATTGAGCTCAAGCGTCGCCTGCCCGAGCTGCCGATGATCTGTGATCCAAGCCACATCTGCGGTCGCCGGGACCGCCTGCTGGAGATCGCCCAGAAAGCCATAGACCTGGACTATGACGGCCTGATGATCGAGTCGCACATAGAC
>CBINPH010000270.1:0-4684 GCA_966252445.1 uncultured Chitinophagaceae bacterium
TGTACCAGATGGGGGAGCCGGACGCGTGTGGATTGTCAAAAAAAAGCTTACTTTGCGTATACAATACACATTTAGCTGGGCCATACGCCGGGTCATGCAGGCCGCGGCGACCTGACCACGGGATCGTTATGGATCTATTGGGAATTCACCGGCTTTATTCTACTTTTGCGGCGTTTGCCGAACCCCTGATCCCCGTGCAACCCTCCGCCGGCAATCCCTCCGCTCCCACCGGAGCTGCCGGCGGACCCGGAATCCGGAGTCCGTTGCCGTTTCCTGGAAAGCCGCTATCCCTTACCCTTAATGGACCGTAAGATCATGACCGTACAAGTGCCATCGGGGCCCGTGAGCCCGGCGACGAAGAACATCAACACCCATGCCATGGAGATCGACCACGTCATGAAAGTAGCTCTGTCCGTGGACTGCGTCATCTTCGGCTTCGACGAAGGCGAGCTCAAGGTCTTGCTGATCCGCAGTGACCTGGAAGAATACCGCAACAAATGGACCTTGCTGGGCGACCTGGTGCGTCCGGAGGAAGACCTGGACCGGGCAGCGTACCGGGTGCTGCGGGAGCGCACCGGCCTGCGCAACGTGTTCCTGGAACAGGTGCACACCTTCGGCCGGCCGGACCGCCACCCCGCCGGCCGGGTGGTGACCACCGCCTATTACTCGCTGGTCAACGCGGCCCACTGCCGCCTCACCACCCAGGCCCACGAGCTCCACTGGCACCCCGTCCGGCGGATCCGAAGCCTGGCCTTCGACCATAAGCTGATCTTCAACACCTGCCTGGCCCGCCTGCAGGAAGCAATCCTGGACCGCCACATCGGCTTCCGCCTGCTGCCCAGAAAATTTTCCCTGCGGGAGCTGCAGGAAGTCTACGAGGCCGTCCTCGGACAACCCCTGGACCGGCGGAACTTCCGCAAGCGCATCATGGCGCTGGACCTCATCGAAGACCTCCATGAAATGGAGACGGACGTGCCCCACCGTCCCGGCAAGCTCTACCGGCTGAAAAAATAATATAAGGTTAACCGTTAATCGCCACAGCCCGTTCTCACGAGGGGAACGGGCCGTCGCCGCTATGGCGCTCCTGTACCGGCCTTCAGCATCTCTTCCTGGAATTTTTTTTGCGAGAAACGGGAATTTTCCTACCTTGTTTTAGATTGTGTACCTTGTACACGATCATTTTTTCAACCAAATCCGTTTCACTCACCTACAATTTTCTTCTTATGAAATCAAGATCCATCTACCCACGAAGGCTCTTGCTGCCAGTCTTTTTAGCGCTCGCCGCCCTGTTCGGCCTGGCTCCCGGCAGAGGCGCCGCCCAGGGCCGCACCGTCACAGGCAAGGTCACGGACGCCACCACCGGGAACCCCCTGCCGGGCGTCACGGTAAGGGTACAGGAAAGCCCCAACACGGGGACCATCACCGGCAGCGACGGGAGCTTTTCCCTGGAAGTGCCGCCGGCCGGCAAACAACTGACCTTTTCCTTTGTGGGCTACGACGAGCGCACGGTGCCCGTCAGCGACGGGCCGCTGGCGGTGGCGCTGTCGCGGGGAGAAAACCTCGAGGAGGTCGTGGTCGTGGGCTATGGCACGCAGAAAGCCCGCGACGTCAGCGCCGCCATTTCCAGCATCTCGGCGGAAGACTTCAACAAAGGCGTGGTGACCAACCCGATACAGCAGGTACAGGGCAAGGTCGCCGGCCTGGTGATCACCCAGCCGGGCGGCGACCCCAACGCCAACGCCTCCATCCGGCTCCGCGGCCAGGCCTCGCTCACAGGCGGGCAGGCGCCGCTGGTGGTCGTCGACGGGGTGGCGCTGGACGATCCCAACCAGGTCGCCAACATCGCTCCCGGAGATATTGCTTCCTACGACATCCTGAAGGACGCCTCGGCCACCGCCATCTACGGAGCCCGCGGCGCCAACGGCGTGATCATCATCAACACCAAGAAGGGGCGCGCCGGCAAGACCAACGTCACCTATTCCGGTTATTTGGCCGTGGACCACATCGCCAAGACCTATGACATGCTGACCGCCGCCGAATGGACGGAAGGGGCCAAGCAGGTGGGCCCCGACGCCGCCACGAGCGCCAACTCCGACAAGGGCGGCCACCCGGACTGGATGAAGGCCTTCACCCGCACCGCTTTCACCACCAGCCACAACCGGGGCATCTCGGGAGGCTCGGATCGCTTCAGCTACTACGGCTCGGTCAACTACACCAACCAGGAAGGCATCATCGTGAACACGGGGAAGAACGACCTCAGCCTGAACTTCAACGCCGAACAAAAGGCCTTTGATGATCGTCTCGACATACAGGTAGGCATCCTGAACACCCAGACCAACCGGCACTATGTAGACTACAACAACTTCACCTACCTGTTCAGCGCCATCCCCGTCTATCCGGTGTACGCCGACGACGGCAGCTTTTTCGCCTTCAGCGATTTCGAACAGGCCAACCCGGTCATGCACCAGATGCAGCAGCTGAATACCGGCAAAGAGCACCTGACCCTCATGCACGGGACGGTCAACTACGAGCTGGTCCCGGGGCTGAAGCTGGGGGCCACCGGCTCGCTGACCTACTTCAACAAGCAGACCGACTGGTTCCAGCCTGTCTTCCCGGTGGAAAACAACTTCAACAGCGCCAACAAGTACAACGAGAACAGGAACTCCAAGAAGGGTGACCTGCACCTCAACTATCTGCACAGCTGGGGCAAGCACAATTTCAGCGCCACGCTGGTGCATGAGTACAACGACTTCATCTACAACAATTTCAAAGCCGCCGGCCAGCAGTATCCGGTGGAGGCCAACCAGAACAACACCCTGGAGAACGGCAACACCCAGTACAACGCCATCAACTCGCATCAGGAGGAATACGAGCTGGCCTCTTTCCTGGGGCGGGTGACCTACAACTACAACGACAAGTACTACCTCGACGCCAGCTTCCGCCGCGACGGCTCCTCGAAATTCGGCGCCAACAACCGCTGGGGTAACTTCCCGGCCGTGTCGGCCGCCTGGCGCCTCAGCGGCGAGCCTTTCCTGAACGGGATCAGCTGGCTGAGCGACCTCAAGCTGAAGGCCGGCTACGGGGTGACGGGAAACCAGGACGCCATCGACGCCTACCGCAGCCAGCAGCTGCTGGGCAGTGTCGGCCGCTACTACGACGCGGCGAACTCACGCTACCCCCTGGCCTTCGCCCCCACCCAGAACGCCAACCCCGACCTGAAATGGGAGGAGGTGCACGGCGCCAACGTGGGCATCGAGTTCTCCCTCTGGAACGACCGCTTCAGCGGGGACCTGAACTGGTTCCACAACAAAACCAAGAACCTGCTCTACACCTATGCCGTGCCGGTGCCGCCTTTTTATGTGGACAACATCCTGGCCAACGTCGGCGACATGCTGAACCAGGGCCTGGAGGTGCAGCTCAACGCGGACATCATCAAGGGGGACAACTTTTCCTGGACCCTCAACGGACAGATCACCTTCATCAAGACCAAGATCACCAGCCTCTCGGGCAGCTACGCCGGCTTCAACGTCTCCACGGACAACATCCGCGGCGGCGTGGCCGAGGGACGCGGCCTCAGCGACTATCCGATCACCTACCTGAAGGTGAATTACTCGCCCTATATCTTTTACCTGCCCCACTATGTGGGCGTGGATGAGGAAGGGCATCAGCAATTTGACGACGGCAAGGGCGGGGTGGTGACCCAGGAGGCCCTGAATCCCGACATGTATCATTACATCGATCCCGCACCCGATTTCACCTACGGCATCAACAACACCCTGCGTTACCGCCAGTGGAGGCTGAACTTCTTCCTCCGTGGCCTGTCGGGGCAGAAGATCTTCGACAACACCCGCATGGTCATCGACAACATCAACCGCCTGCCAGGCAACAACGTCACGAAGGAGGCCCTGACCAACGGCATCACCGACGCCCCCACGGCCTCGGACCTCTGGCTGAAGAATGCCTCTTACCTGCGCCTGGACAACTTCACCCTGTCCTACAGCTTCCGCGGCATCTCCTTCCTGGAAAGCCTGCAGGTATTTGTGGCGGGCAACAACCTTTTCGTGATCACCCCCTACACGGGGCTGGACCCGGAGATCAGGGTCACCGACGACAATGAAGCCTATATCGACGCCAACTACGGGGACGACGGGTACTATCCGCGCTCCCGCTCGTTTTCCTTCGGGATAAACGCGTCGTTCTGAGGCCGTCCTTGTTCTTCAAATCACAACACAACGCATATGAAACCGCACAACATATATCGTCATCTCGTCGCTGCCGGCATCAGCCTGCTCGCGGCGGCTTCCTGCACCGACCTGGACCAGCACGTATACAGCGTGGTGCCGCAAGCCAATTTCTGGCAGACCCCCGAGCAGATCGCCGCCGGCGTGGCGCCGGGCTACCAGGCCCTGGGCTCCATTCCCGATGGCAACGTCTTCAACCTGAACGAAACGTCGTCCGACGAGCAGATCATCCCCACCCGGGGCGCTGACTCGTACGACGTGGGCAAATGGCAGGCGCTCTGGCTTCACACCTGGACGCCCACCACGCCCACCATCAACGATGCCTGGAACGATCTCTACAACGGGGTGGGCAAGATCAACTTCGCCCTCGAGGGGTTGAATGGCGAGAAGCTCGGCTCGATCGGTGGCGCCGGCCTGCAGTTCGCCGGTGGCGCGACGATCGA
>CBINPH010000271.1:0-4681 GCA_966252445.1 uncultured Chitinophagaceae bacterium
AGCCAGCAGCTGGCTGGAAAGGTCGTCTATCCCAAGCGGCTTTACCTGGAGGGGCCCCGCCGTTACAAAGATGCCTATACGCAACTGTTCAAGTGCCCGGTCTCCTTTAACGCCGAGGTATACAGGATGGTCTACGAAGTCCGTGACATGGATATCCCGATCCTGAGCCATGAAGGGTCCCTTTATGACATGTTCAACACCATACTGGCCAAAGAAAAAGCCGCTCATATGCAGGAGAGCACCGGCAATGCTCTTCGCCAGGTGCTGATGATGCAGTTCAAAGGGCGTATCCCGACGATTGAGGAGGCTGCGGAGGCCATGGAGATGACCGTACGCACCCTGCAGAGGAACCTGAAAAGGGAGGGATGCAGTTTCCGGGAAATAGGCGCTACGGTCAGGAAAGAGCTGGCCCTTCACCTGATGAGGAACTGCACGTCAAATGTCACCCAAATCGCCGGCATCATGGGCTACGCGGACCTTCCCTCCTTCCGCCGGGCATTCAAAAGCTGGACGCATGACACCCCTAAGCTGCGATGGCTGAAAGAGCAGCAAACCAAATGATCTGTATCCCCACGGGGAGCACCTTCATCTTCCTGGGCAAAATACCTGCATATGACAGGCGGCCCAGCTTCTTCTGGATGATCCATTGTTCCCCTGGCGATGGCATCATGTCCCGGGGCCGGATTGGATGGCGCTTGGCGGCTGCAGGCTTGACTTCCCGGTACAGCTCCGCCAGCCAGAGCGCATGGCAAAGCCCACTTCCGAACCATCCGGGCAAGCGCAATGCGTGAAACGCCTGCTGCATGCCCGCAGTTGTTCGAGGGGAAGTAAAAATTAAGCCTTACTTTTGTACCCGTTTTCCATTAGCCGAGAGGTTTAACCGCAACACAGCATGAGTGTTTTAGTCAACAAGGACAGCAAAGTCATTGTACAGGGATTTACCGGTACGGAAGGCACCTTCCATGCCACCCAGATGATCGAGTACGGGACCCAGGTAGCAGGAGGCGTCACCCCCGGCAAGGGCGGGCAGCAGCACCTGGACCGCCCGGTGTTCAACACGGTGGAAGAGGCCGTACAGGCCACCGGTGCCGACGTCTCAATTATCTTTGTGCCTCCCCCGTTTGCCGCCGACGCCATCATGGAAGCGGCCAACGCCGGCATCGCCCTGGTGGTCTGCATCACCGAAGGCATCCCCGTACAGGACATGGTCCGCGCAAAGCACTACCTCGAAGGAAAGCCCACGCGGCTGATTGGTCCCAACTGCCCCGGTGTCATTACCGCCGGCGAATGCAAAGTGGGCATCATGCCCGGCTTTGTCTTCCAGGCGGGAAAGATCGGCATCGTCTCCAAGTCCGGCACCCTGACCTATGAAGCTGCCGACCAGGTGGTCAAGGCTGGGCTGGGCGTGTCCACCGCCATCGGCATCGGCGGCGATCCCATCATCGGGACCACCACCGGCGAGGCTGTGGAACTGCTCATGGACGACCCCGGCACGGAAGGCATTGTCATGATCGGGGAGATCGGCGGCAACATGGAAGCGGAAGCGGCCCGCTGGGTCAAAGCCAACAGCCGCAAGCCCGTCGTAGGCTTCATCGCGGGGCAGACCGCTCCTCCCGGAAGGCGCATGGGACATGCCGGCGCCATCGTCGGCGGCAAGGAAGACACCGCGGCAGCAAAGATGCAGATCATGCGTGAGTGTGGCATCCATGTCGTGGACAGCCCTGCCGACATCGGCAAGACCATGGCCTCTGCCCTGGGCCGGTAAGCTTCATCATTGACGGGACACCCCTAAAAAAAACCGCCCCGGGCTGAGCCGGAGCGGATATCGCATGACTGTTTGTCCTATGTAAAATTGGCCATGCGAGGAACTTCACAAAAACCACTAAAACGCCATCTACCGATGGCCAATCTCATTGTTCGCCCAATATACTGCCTTCTCTTTCAATTCGCAACCACTTTTTTACTTCCTACACCCATACGGGTTAGACGGCAAGAAAACGCCGGGGTTTAACCGGTTCACCGGGAATATCATCCCCGGGATAAGCGGCCCATGCAGGCGATGGACGGCTCAGACCAGGGTCTTGGGCCGGCTTTATGGATTCCGCCAATTTCCGTCATCTGGATACCGGCGTTAAATTTTCGTATATTCATCCAACAGACCTGCGTCTTATGAAAAAACTGATTTTCTGCACTATAGCACTGACCATGGGTGTGATCGGAGAAACGGCAGGGCAGGGCGGCGCCAACGTCCGCTGGCGGGAAGTGGACACCCTGGAAGCCCACGGCCTCTATCAGCGCGCCCTCCAGGCGGTCCGTCACCTGTATGCCGATGCCGGGGCACAGGGTGACATGCAGGGCAAGTTGAGAGCGCTGGTCTACGAGCTCAAATACAGGGATCTCACCGAGGAGGAGTCTACCATGGTCAACATGCGCGCCGTGGATTCGCTGGCGCAGCATGCCCAGGGCACGGAGAAAGCCCTTTTGCAGAGCATGCTGGCGGAGATGTACGCCGCCTATGCGGCGAACAACCGCTACAGGCTATACAGCCGCACGCCGTCGGCCGGAGAGGACCCTGCCGACATCAGCACCTGGAGCCTGGACCATCTTTACACCCGCAGCGCTGCCCTGTACCGGGCTTCCCTGGAGCCCGCTGCGCCGCTGCAGGCCCTGAAGCTGCGGCAGCTGCAGGTGATGGTGGACACCGGCAGGAACACCCTTTCCCTGCGTCCAACCCTGTACGACCTGCTGGCGCATCGCGCCCTGGAGTTTTTCGCCAACGATGAACCGGGGCTGAGCCGCCCCGCCGAGCAATACCAGATCCGCCAGGCGGCGGCCCTGGGAGATCTGGACGCATTCCTGGCCCTTGAACTGCCGGATCGCGACAGCAGCTCGCAGGTGGGGCAGTCCCTGCGGCTGTACCAGGCACTGCTCCGCTTCCACCGGGAAGACTCCGACCCGGCCGCCCGGCTGGACCTGGATCTGGACCGCCTGGCTTATGTATATACCCACGGGGTAATCCCCGGCAAGGATACCTTGTACCGGGACGCCCTTCGCCGCATCAAGGAGGCCTATGGCCAGCAGCCCGCCGTGGCAAAGGCTTACCAGTACCTGGCCCAGTGGCATGCCACCCGGGGACAGGCCTACCAGGCCTTTACCCACCCGCAGGGACAGGAGGAGCTGAAGAGCGCCCTCAAGGTCTGCGAAGAGGCCATCGCCGCCTTCCCCGGGACGGCCGCCGCCATGGAATGCCGGCGCCTGCGGGATCACCTGCTCCGCCGGGAGATCACCCTGACCACAGAACAGGTGAACCTGCCGGGGAAGCCATTCAGGGTCCTGGTCAGCTATCGCAATGCCCGTGAGCTGTATTTCAGGATCGTACGCCTGCCCGACGTCCCCCGTCTGGCTGGAGTTCCCCAGGCAGATAAGCTGAGCCGTCCGGCCCTGCGGCAATGGGCGCAGGTCTTCCCGGACCCCGGCGACCACCAGGCCCATGCCGCGGAGATGAAAGTCGACAGCCTGCCCCCGGGGCATTATGCGTTGCTGGCGGCAACGGACCCTGCTTTTACCCAGCGAAAGGATCCGATTGCCGGGGCCGATTTTTACGTGTCCCGCATCGCTTTCATCACCAATGGCCGGGGCGACTACTTCGTGGGGGACCGGGAGCATGGGCAGCCTCTGGCCGGCGCTGCGGTGCAGCTGTGGGCCAGGGTGTACGACTCCAGGGACCGGAGGCAGATGCTGATGAAAGAGGAGCAGTACAGCACGGACCGCGACGGCATGTTCCATGTGGAGGGACAGAAAGACTACCGGAACTACCTGTTGGAGATCAGCTGGCACGGCGATCACCTCTTCGCCGGGGAAGACCAGCAGTGGCTGGCCGCCCGGGCCGAAGAAACCGAAGACACAAACCAGGCCCGAAGCTTCCTGTTTACGGACAGGGCCATCTACCGCCCCGGACAGACCCTGTATTTCAAGGGGATCACCCTGGACCTGGACCCGCACACCCACAGGAGCCAGGTGGTCAGCGGGCGCAAAGCGCTGCTGCGCCTCCTGGACGGCGGCGGCCAGGCTATAGACTCCCTGGAGCTGACCAGCAACGCATACGGCTCCTATGCCGGCCATTTCCGGCTGCCCGAGGGACGGATGGCCGGAGGGTGGCGGCTGGAAGAAAGCCACACCGGCGGCCAGGTCTCCTTTTCCGTGGAAGCCTATAAGCGGCCCAGCTTTTACCTGGATTGGGACACCGCGGCGGCACCTTACCGCCTGCGGGACACGGTGCGCATGGGCGGCACCCTGAGTGGCTACAACGGCGTTCCTGTGGGGCAGGCCACCGTGCGTTACACGGTCACCCGCCTCACCCGCATGGGCATACCCCTGTACCGCCGCAGCTTCCTTCCCTGGCCGCCGCCACAGCAGGTGGTGATCAGCCAGGGGGTTACGGAAAGCGACGCCCAGGGGCATTTCGAGGTGCTTTTCCCCGCCCTGCCCGACGAGCAGGCCGACAGCGCCCTGCAACCTGTCTTCGAATACCAGCTCGCCGTCGACGTCACCGACATCAACGGGGAAAGCCATCCTTTCAGCCGCAGCCTTTCCCTGGGGTACGAACGCCTGCAGCTGCACTGGCAGCTCCCCGAAAAGATCAGTGCCGACAGCTTGCGCAGCCTGCCTTTCAGCCTGACCG
>CBINPH010000272.1:0-4666 GCA_966252445.1 uncultured Chitinophagaceae bacterium
GGCCGTAGCGCACATGGCTCAGGTTCTTCAGCCATTCGAAATAAGATACCGTCACGCCGCCGGCATTCAGGAACATGTCGGGCACGATGAGGGTGTTGCGGGCGTTGAGGATCTCATCCGCTTCCGGGGTGACGGGCCCGTTGGCGGCCTCGCCGATGATCCTGGCCTTGATGCGGGGGGCGTTCTCCCCGTTGATGACCTGCTCCAGGGCGGCGGGGATGAGGATGTCGCATTCCAGCTCCAGGCCGTCGGTGTTCTTCGGCAGCGTCCGGGAACCGGGGAAGCCGACAATGGATCCCGTTTCCTTGCGGAAGCGCACCACCGCGTCGGGATCTATGCCCTTGGGCTGATATATGGCACCGTCGTATTCCACCAGGCCGATGATCCGTGCGCCCGCCTCGTGGAAATATTTGGCGGCATGGTATCCCACGTTGCCCAGTCCCTGGACCACCACGGTCTTGCCTTCTATGCCCGCCGGCAGTCCCAGGCGTTTCATGGTGGCAGGATCGGCACATACCTCCCGCATGCCGTAAAAAACACCCAGTCCCGTGGCTTCGGTGCGTCCCCGCACCCCGCCCTGGGACACCGGCTTGCCGGTCACGCAGCCCATGGCGTCGATCTCCCCGGGATGGAAGCTCAGGTAGGTATCCAGTATCCAGCTCATCTCCCGGGCGCCGGTGCCGTAATCCGGCGCCGGCACGTCCACGCCGGGGCCGATGAAGTTCTTTTTGACCAGCTCCGACGTATAGCGCCTGGTGATTTTTTCCAGTTCGAAAGGGGTATAGTTCCTCGGGTTGATGCGGATGCCGCCCTTGGCGCCCCCGAAAGGCACATTGACGATGGCGCATTTGTAGGTCATCAGCGCGGCCAGGGCCATCACCTCGTCCTGGTTGACCTCTTCTGAAAACCGTATGCCGCCTTTGCAGGGCAGCTTGTGGTGGGAATGTTGTACACGGTAGGCCTCGATCACCTGGATGTCGTCACCGATGCGCACCGGGAACCTCATCCGGTACACGGCGTTGCAGGCCTTGATCTGTTCCAGGATGCCCTTTTCCCAGGGGGTGAAGCGGGCAGCCTTGTCAAAACTGGTCTCCACGCTTTCAAAGAAGCTGTAAGGCCTTTGCAGGGTTGTGGTTGCCATATGTCCGTATTTCAGGGGAGGGGAGCGATGTCCGTCATGATTTCTGCTGCCGCTCCCATTTGTTGAGCCGGCGTTCCAGGCGGACCAGAAAGGCGACAATGCCTAAAAAGATGACCACCAGGACCGCGACGACGACATAGATCTTTCCGTTGCTCCGCATGGCATCGGCCATGGGCACCTCCTGGGTCGCCTGGGACAGGGCCGGGAGGGCGCTGCCTGCAAGCAGGAGCAGGGTAAGGATGCACTCAGGCAGCTTCTTCATGGAGTATATTTTTTAACTCGAGCTTTTTGATCCGTACGTACAGCTGGAACAGCCAAAGGCCGAGCAGGGTCCACCCGATAAAGGCAGGGTACAATACTTCCTTGAGGGTATTGCTGGTATCGTAAGCGTTGAAGCCCGGGTTGCCCCCGTTGCCCGGGTGCAGGGAATCCGTCAACCGGGGAATGACCACTGGGAGGGGGATGAGCAGCGCAAAGGCAAAGATGTTGTATACAGCAGAGACCCGACCGCGCTTGTCGATATCGAGAAAGGAATTGCGCAGGACCACATAGGCAAAATAGATCAGCAGCGCCACCGCCGTGCACAGCTGCTTGGGGTCGTTGCTCCAGAACTGTCCCCAGGTGTACCGGGCCCAGATGGCCCCGGTGATGATGCCCACCGTGCCGAACACCAGTCCTACATCGGCGCTGCATGCCGCCATAAGATCATAGCGCATCGTGGGCTTGCGCAGCATCAGGACAGAGTACACAAAGGATACGGTAAAGAAGACGAACATGACCACCCACATCGGCACATGGAAGACAAGGTTACGGATCGTTTCATGAAGGATGACCAGACGGGGCACCGGATTGAGGAAGCCCGCTATGATGGTGTATAACACGAGGAGTACGCACAAGACTTTCCACCAGTAATGTTTCATCATTCATGTGGATTTGACCACCGGTCCGCCGGAGGGCGGAGGATGTGCAAACTTAGATGAAATTCGCCAAATCCCAAAGGCGGCGTCCTTCGCCATCTGCGGTTTTCGAATTTATTCAGCCCGCCCCCGGCCAGCGCCTTAAGGCGTCTAAAAAGCCGCAGCAGACGTTCAAGGACAATCAATTTTTCCAGAGAAAAGGAAACAATATCAATGACAGGGCGATGACCAGGATGTCCAGGCCCCCCAGCAGCAAAAGCATGCGTCCGAGTCCGGGTTGGTATACCGAGGAGAAAGCCGTCTTCGAAACCGTGGTCAGGATCATGAGCATGGGAATGACCAGGGGGAAGCCCATGATGGCCATCATGGCCGCGTTCTGGTCGGCCCGGGCGGCGATGGCGGCGAGCATGGTAAACACCAGGGAGAGGCTGACGGCGCCCAGGCAGACCATGCCGGTGAAAAAGAGCGGCCGGATCAGCGGGCTGCCAAGCAGCAGGCTGTACAGCAGCAGGCTGAGCAGGCTCAGCAGGGCCATGAGCAGGGCATGGTAAAGAAGTTTGGCCAGGAGGAACTCCCGGGGTCCCGCCAGGGAATAATAATACAGCATGCGGCTGTTCCCTTCCTGGAGGAAGCTCTTGGCAACGCTGTTCACGGTGATGAATAACTGCACGATCCAGAACAGGGCGTTCCAGATGGCGGCCTCCGGCCGCAGCAGGATCATGTACAGGATGAAAATAGTCGAAGCGATGTACAGCAGGATGCCGTATAAGGCGTACTTGTGCCGCCATTCCAGCAGGAGTTCTTTGCGAACCAGGGTCCATATCTGTTGCAGCGACATGCGCACGGTCCGCAAAAATAGGCAAAACCCGGTTGCGGCGGGGAGCAGGCTGGCCGGCGCCGTTTGGTTTTCCCAAAACAGGCTACATTTACTGCATGCAAAAGATACTGGTAGCCAACCGTGGTGAGATCGCCCTGCGCATCATGCGGGCGGCCCGGGAAATGGGCATAAGCACGGTAGCCGTGTTTTCGGCGGCCGACCGGCGCATGCCCTTTGTGGCGTACGCGGACGAGGCCCTTTGCATAGGCGAAGGCCCTTCCTCCACCTCCTACCTGGCCGGGGACAGGATACTGGAGGCGGCCCATCGCCTGGGGGCCGACGCGATCCACCCCGGATACGGCTTCCTCAGCGAGAACGCTGCTTTCGCACGCCAGGTACAGGAGGCGGGGTTGGTCTTCATCGGCCCTCCGGCGGAGGCGATGGCGATGATGGGCAACAAGCTCGCCGCCAAGCAGGCGGCCGCGGCACGCGGCGTCCCGCTGGTGCCGGGCACCGATACGCCCCTGCGGGATGTGGGGGAAGCCCTGGCCGCTGCCGGAGAGATCGGTTTTCCCCTGCTGATCAAGGCCGCGGCCGGAGGCGGTGGCAAAGGCATGCGGGTGGTCGACTCGGCAGCCGCACTCCCCGAACAGCTGCAGCTGGCCAAGAACGAGGCCCTCAACGCCTTCGGCGATGATGCCGTCTTCCTGGAACGGTACATCGCATCCTCCAAGCATATCGAAGTGCAGGTCCTCGCCGACCAGCATGGGAACGCCGTGCACCTCTTCGAAAGGGAGTGTTCCATACAGCGACGCCATCAGAAACTGATCGAGGAAGCGCCCTCTTCCTGCCTGACGCCCGCTATGCGCGAACAGATGGGTGCCTGCGCCCTGGAGGTGGCCCGCGCCTGCGGATATACCAGTGCAGGCACCGTGGAGTTCCTGGTGGATGCCGGCGCCCTGCAGCGCTCCGGCGACCTCGCCTTTTATTTCCTGGAGATGAACACCCGCCTGCAGGTGGAGCATCCCGTCACCGAGTGGATCACGGGCATAGACCTGGTGAAGGAGCAGATCCGCATCGCCAGCGGCGAACCCCTGGGCTATACCCAACAGGACCTTGCCCTGCGGGGACATGCCATAGAGCTTCGTGTATGCGCCGAGGATCCGGACAACCATTTCCTGCCGGATACGGGAACCCTGTCCCTGTACCGCCGGCCGCTCGGGCCGGGCGTCCGGGTCGATGATGGCTATGACGAGGGCCTGGAGGTCCCCATTTTCTATGACCCGCTGCTGGCCAAGCTGGTGGTATGGGGTCAGGACCGGGAGGCGGCCATTGCCCGCATGGTGCGGGCCGTGGATGAATACCGGGTCAGGGGTGTGCGCACCACCCTGTCTTTCGGGCAATGGGCGGTGCAGCATCCCGCCTTCCGCGACGGGAGCTTCGACACCCGTTTTATCGAACATCATTGGCGCGGCCTCCCCGCCCAGGACGAAGAGACGGCCCGCATCGCCGCGCTGCTGGCGGCTTCCTGGCGCGAACAGCAGCGGCGCCGGCCTCCTGCGCTGCCTTCCGCGGCGGCGCCTTCCCGATGGCGCCGCCGCAGGGAATGAACCATGCCCAGCAGGATGATCCGCCCCCGGGGTTCCTGATTGGATTATTTTCCGTACTTTGAGAGAATTGGATATCTAATGGGTGGGGAAGCATGACCAAGGGATGTAGCAAATTCTCTCAAAGTACGGAAAATAATCAAATCAGGAACCCCGGGGGCGGATCATCCTGCTGGGCATGGTT
>CBINPH010000273.1:0-4647 GCA_966252445.1 uncultured Chitinophagaceae bacterium
TTCCACATCCAGCTCGTCAAGCAGGTAAGCGGCCTCTACCGCGCCGGCATAGCGGAAGGCATGGCGCCGGGTGACACCCGACATGCCGGAATACAAGTGGGTAACCAGGCTGTATCCGTAGGACAACGACGCCTCCACCTCCTCATAGACGGCGTCGGTATGGGCCAGGGCGGCGATGATCCCGTGTTCTGTCAGGTAGCGGCCAAAGGGCAGGGCGCCGTCGAGTTCCGGCGCTGCGCTCCAGCGCCGGATGGCGCTGCTGCTGGCGATGATCTTGCGGTACTCTTCGGGATCCGGAAGCCGGATATAGCGTGGATCCTGTGCCCCGCGCTGGTTCATGGCAAAATACGGCCCCTCCAGGTGCATCCCCAGAAAGCGTGCCCCGCGGCGCGGCGCAGCCAGGGCCTGCTCGTACACCTGCAGGCTCCTCAGGATCCCATCGGTGTCGCTGGTCAGGGTAGTGGGCACCATGGCGGTAGTCCCATAGCGGGCATGCACCTCGGCAATCCCGGTGAAAGCTTCTACCGTGGCATCCATAAAATCATGGCCTCCTCCCCCATGGACATGGATATCGACAAAGCCGGGGCTTACGTAGAGCCCTCCGGCGTCGATCTCCTCTTCCGCCTCTCCGGTGTCGTCCGCCGTCACGGCGGTGATGGTAGCTCCCTGCGCCCATACCGTGGCGCGGGGAAGGATGCCGGCCGGCGTGATCACCCGGCCGTTGTATATTTTGAGCGTCGGCATCATGGCATCATTATACCGTGGGTTTCCAGCCCGGTGCATAGTCCCTGCCCCAGAGCCGGGCGGCTTTCTTGTTGTGCAGGATATGGCCGTTGGTCTCATCGAGTTCCAGGGCCGTGTTGCCGCTGCGGTACGCGATGTTGCCCTGCTGTACCAGCAGGGTGCTCCGGAAGCCCTTTTCGATCTCCGCGTGGAGCGGCGTACCCTTTCGGATGCCATCGAAGAAATTCTGGATATGGAGGGCATCCAGGGCCTGGGAAGGATCGGAGGTATTCCGGGCATCGATGGTCACTGTATTCTTCACCTCCTTGAGCAACTTGTTCTGGAGGTCATAGACCCGGTATTCATTGCCGGAGCCCACCACCAAGGTTCCTTTTTCCCCGTAGAATGCGGCACCCACACTCTCGCCCTCAATGCTCCTGCCGTTGCAACTTCTACCTTCCCACTCCATCAGGGTACGGTTGGAGAACTCCCAGCTCAGCAACTGGGTATCCGGTGTCTGCCAGTCATCCTCGTACCGGTAACGCCCGCCTGCCGAGCGGACACTGGTAGCGAATTCCACCCCCAGCCCCCAGCGCATCAGGTCCACCATGTGGGTTCCGTTGTTCAGCGCCTCTCCGGTGCCCCAGTTCCAGAACCAGTGCCAGTTGTAATGAATGAGATTGTCGCGATAAGGCTGCCTGGGGGCCGGGCCCTGCCACAACTCATAGTTCAGCCAGGATGGCGGGGGCACCTGCTTGCCGCGTCCGATGGAACTGCGGTTGTTCGTGTACCATCCTTTGGCGTAATAGGGGCGTCCGATGGTTCCCGCCCGCAACTCTTCCATGGCCTGGATCACATTGGGCCAGGACCGGCGCTGGGAACCCATTTGCACCTGCCGGTCATATTTGCGCGCCGCCTGCACCAGCCATTCTCCTTCCTGGGGGTTGTGGGAACAGGGCTTTTCCACATAGACATGCTTGCCGGCCCGGCAAGCCAGAATGGCGGCAGGGGCATGCCAATGGTCGGGGGTGGCGATCACCATCGCCTCGATATTCTTGTCCTCCAAAGCCTTCCTGAAATCCCCTTCCGCCCGGGGGCGTCGCGACTGGATTTTCTCGACGGCGCCCACACACTTGTCCATGGACTGGCTGTCGACATCGCAGATGCACAACACTTCGCAATTCTTCTGCGCCGCAAAATTGCGGGAGAGGGCCAGCCCCCGGGAGTGCACCCCCACGACCGCCACCGGGATGCGCTCATTGGCACCGATGATGGCCCCATAGCTGCGGGCGCTGAATCCCGGCAGTACCCCGCCGAGGGACAAGGCCGCCGAGGCGGCGGCCGTCTTCTTGATAAATCCTCTTCTGCTGTCTTCCATGGTTGTATGGGTATTTTTGCGTGTCGAAATGGATCGTGCTCACCGCGATGCCCGCCCGGGTCCCTGACGCCGGCGGCGTCGCGATCCCTGCCTATGCTCCGGTGTCCAGCCCGATGATGCCCACACGCTTGCCCGGCACGGCCCTGGACCGTCCTGACACGGTACGGGAAAATGCCGCGCCGACCCCGCCGTCCGCTGCCGCAGCATGCTCAGAGCCTGACCTGGGTGTTCCCGCCCTGCTGCAGGTGGATATCCACAGGCTTGTTGCGCTCCCACCAGCCATTGGTGAAATCGGGCACATCGACGGAGTTGGAGCGGTGCGCCACCGAGTATTCGCTCAGTGGGGAGATGCAACTCCACAAGGCAGCATCATATACATCCTGATCCAGGGGCAGCCCGTTCCGCAGGCAGTCTATCGTACGCCAGTCCATGAGGAAGTCCATACCGCCATGTCCGCCAACCTTCTTGGCCAGCTCACCCACCTTTTTCACGATAGGCGGTTGGTACTTCTCCTCCAGTGCCTTCATTTCCGCCTCGGAAAGCCACTCGTCTTTACCGTTCGAGATCCGCCCGGGCATAGGATATTTAAGTGCCATGGCCTTGGTGCCTACCACATGATGGATGCGGGAATAGACATGAGGCGAGGTAACATCGTGTTGCACCAGGATTGTACGACCCTTATGGGTGCGGATCACCGTGTTGTTCATGTTGCCGCGGTAGCGGTCATGTGCGAACGGTTTAAAGAAGTCATCCTGCTCAGCCAGTTCCCGGGCTTTGTCCGCCATCATAAAATCCCTGCCCGACATGGACACCAGGTATTCCATGCGATCTCCCCGGTTGATGTCCATCAGCTGGCAAATAGGTCCGAGGCCGTGGGTGGGATACAGGTTGCCGTTGCGGCGGGCATTTTCCCGCAGGCGCCACATGTCGTAATAGCCGTGCTTGTCAAAATTGAGTCCCAGCAAATTGTGGTCATAGGCCCCTTCCCCATGGACAATATCTCCGAAGTATCCCTGCCGGGCCATGTTGAGCGTCAGGAGCTCAAAAAAGTCATAACAGCAATTCTCCATCATCATGCAGTGGCGCCTCGTCCGTTCGGAGGTCTCCACCAGCTGCCAGCATTCCTCCAGCGTTACCGCCGCAGGCACTTCCACGCATACGTGCTTACCCTGCTCCATGGCATAAACCGCCATGGGCACATGCAGGTCCCAGGGTGTGGCGATGAACACCAGGTCTATGTCCTGGCGATCGCAGAGTTTCTTCCAGGCTTCCTCATGACCGGAATATAAGGTCGGGTTCATCGCGGGATCTTTGACCAGCTTCCGGGCTGCGGCGGCCTTCTCCGGGCGGATATCGCAAAGCGCCACGATGTCCACACCTTCCAGTTTGGTCATGTTGCCCAGATGCGATGGGCCCCGCATGCCCAGGCCGATAAAGCCCGTACGGACCGTCGGCAACTTAGGCGCGGCATATCCTGACATGTTGAATCGCTCCGCACTGCGGATGCGTCCCTGCTGCCATGGCGCTGTCCCTGCCGGGCCCTGAGCCCAGCCTTTCATCATGGAGCCTCCGACCAGTCCCAGGCTCGAAAGCCCTGTCCACTTCAGGAAATTCCTACGGTTGTTTTTCATGCTTTTACGTTGTTTAAAGTTTCGTGGCTCTCGTCTCCCGGATCATCCGGGCAGGCGTCCCGGCAGATTCATCCCCCGGGAGAAAGGCCAAGAAACGAAAAAAAGGCGAAAAAGCACAAGTGGACATAAGTAAGCAACGCATCTGAAAAAGTCTTTTAACAAGCTGCATAACCAGCCCTGAAATTTTTACGGGTACGTACCCGAGCAGCCCGCCCACGGCAGGTCAAAAATCCATTTTCTCCGGAGATTGCCTCCGGGTACGTACCCAAATGTATGGAATATTCTCTGATTTCCCCAAGCCCGAATTTCCGGGTCTAACTGATATCGTGCTACCAAAGTTGCGGTATTGCGGTCTTTACGCAGAAAAGACCTTCTAAAGAAGATGGCTATTTCAGGGGTACCGGGAACCAGTGTTCGGTAAACATACAATACATGCCGTATCATCGATTTGCCGGATGAAGGCCTGCCGGCGGCTAAAAACACTTTTGCCTTGATCATGCAAGCAGCCCAACTCGCTTGGCGCACGGAAGCACAGACGAGGAGTTGATGAAACGGTATTTGGGGTTGTATCGTACATGGGCCAACCAACGTATTCCGAAAAAAAAGATTTATGCCATACAGGCGTTTTTTAGGCGGTGCAATGCACTTTGCCGATCCTGCAATTATGCTAAATTTGATAAACAAGGTGAATCAATTACCCATATGAATCCAATGGGTGTTGCTGACAATTTCATCGAACAGGGCATAACCAAGGGCCGTAAAATTGGCCGGCAAGAAGGCATTTTGGAGGGGGCAAGAAAGGACAGGAGATCGGCATCAAAAAGGCCAAGGAGGACGCTGCCCCGGCCGTGTTGAAGGATCGCTCCTCCGTAACCAAAGTTTCCACATTGCTCAACCTAAGCCGGTCCCGTGTTC
>CBINPH010000274.1:0-4583 GCA_966252445.1 uncultured Chitinophagaceae bacterium
TCGCCCCGGAGCGCACCCGGCGGGGTAGCGCGCTCGTCGCCGGGGGCCTGGCCATCCCCGGCACGATAGCCCACTGGTGGCTGGGGCATATCGACTGGTGGCTGGTGCTCTTCCTCAGCCTGGGCTCCATACCCTCCTCCTACCTGGGCGCACGCGTAGCGGTGGCCCTGACCAACGAGATGCTGGAGAAGGTCTTCGGCATCATGCTCTGCCTGTTCGGGGCCTACGACCTCTACTTCGTCCTCTGGCCCTGATGGGGGGCCCTAGAGGAAAAGATTGTCCTGCAGCCCGCTGTTGACGGTGATGCTGTCCACGGTCATGGAGATCTTCTGTTTGCCGTTCTGGGATACGATGCTGTGGGGGAACTGCAGCCCCTGTACGGGCCGGTAGTCGCTGTAGTCGGAAACCTTGCTGCTCTTGCCGCCATGCCCGTCGTCCGTGGCCGTCACGGTCCGCAGCTCATAGCCCGTCGCCGTATCGAAATAGCAGGTCGCGGCGCTCTCGCCGTCCGGGCCGATCACGTCGACGGCGTAGGCCTCCTTGCCCTGCAGCTGCTCTATGCCCGTCAGCTTCAGGGTATATCCTTTTTCCAGATATTCCAGCTCCCGGAAGGGGCTGGCGTTCTTGCGGAAGCCGGCGCTGGCGCTCTCCGTGAGGGGCACCTCCTGCCCCATCTGCCGCATGCGCACGCTGTCGCCGCGGATGGTCAGCTCCATCACCGTGGCGTTCATCGCCGGCAGGCTGATCGACATGTGGAAACGCCCGGGTATTTTGTACTGCTGCAGCACCTCGGCGTCGTGGCCGGCCATGTTCGCCTGAAACCTGAAGCTCAGGTCCCTGACGGCCTTTATGCGCTCCTCGCCGCCGATGGCCGCCAGGTATTTTTCCAGGACGCCGCGGGCGGTCACGCCTGCGGGGGCCGCCTTGGCGGCGCCGGCTTCGGCGGGGCGTCCGTAGATGTCCAGGTAGGACACCGGGCCGAAGGCGCCCACCTTGTCGGCGAAGGCCTTGGCATTGCCCACCAGCACGATGTTGGTACGGCCGGGCGTCACATATTTGCGGGCCACCCGCTGCACGTCCTCGGCGCTGACGGCGGCGACGCTTTTCAGATAGTTCTGGTAATAGTCTTTGGGCAGGTTATAGCGGGCGATGTTGATGGCGAACTGCGCGATACGGGAGGGGCTCTCCAGCGACAGCGCGAAATCTCCGGATATCTTGTTCTTGACGCTGTCCATCTTCACCTGGTCCACAGCCTCGTCCCGTATGCGGTTGAGCTGCACCATGAAGCGCATCAGGGCGCTGTCGGTGACTTCCGTGCGCACGGCCGCCGACGCCGAGAACCGCCCCACCACCGGGTTGTTCTGTATGCTGGAGTAGGCGCCGTAGGTATAGCCGTATTTTTCGCGCAGGTCCTGGAACAGCCAGCCGCTGCTGCCGCCGCCCAGCACCTGGTTCATCACCTGCAGGGGGAAGTTGTCCGGGTTGCCGGGCTGGAGCTCCACAGGATCGGTGATCTCGATGTTGGTCTGCACCGCCGCCGGCCGGTCCACGATGAGCACCCGGGTCTTCTCCGGCTTGGACGGCAGGGGATATGTCGCCTGGGGTACCTCGCCTTTGGCCCAGCTGCCGAGATAACGGCTCACCAGCGCGCGGGCGGTGGCCTCGTTGATGTCGCCCACGAAGGCCATGTAGGCGATGTTGGGCTTCCAGTAGGTATCATAGTACCGCTGCACATCCTCGCGGGTGATGTTTTTCACCGTCTCCTCGGTCTCCAGTTCCCCGTAAGGATGGTCGGCGCCATAGTCCACCACGGCGGTGACATTGCCGGTGATGACGCCGGGATCGTCCTTGTCGGCCTCCAGTGAGGACAGGGTCTGCTTGCGCACCTTGGCCAGCTCGGATGCGGGAAAAGACGGATGCAGGATGACATCGGAGAACAGGGCGAAGATCTTTTCAAAATTCCGGGTCAGCGCGGAGGCCGAGGCGGCGCTGCTGGAGGTGTTCACGCTGCCCCCCAGGAAATCGATCTGCTCGTCGAGCTCCTCCTTGCTCAGGGTGGTCGTGCCGCGGCGCATCAGCTGCCCCGACATACCTACATAGCCGGCCTTGTCTTTTTCCTGCACGGGGTCCCGCTTCAGGACCAGAGACACGGTGACCTTGGGCACGGTATGGTTTTCGACGACGAAGACCTGGATGCCGTTGTCACTGACAAAGCTGGCCGGGGTGCCGATGTTGATCTTCGGCGCGGGCCCCGGTACGGGGGGCTTGGAGCGGTCGACCTGCGCCGGGGCGGATGAAGCAGCGAAAAGCAGGGCGGTGCAGAGCAGGATGCTGGATATCTTTTTCATGACGGATCGGATTTAAGGTCCGGCCGGAAGGGATCATCCCTTCTTGGCCGGCTTGGGCAGGTAATAGAGGATGATGCGGTTGTCGTCGTTGAGGTACTTGCGGGCCACCCTCCGCAACGCCTCGGGCGTGACCTTGCGGAAACGGGCCAGCTCGGTATTGATCAGGTTGGCGTCCCCGAAGTACACCTCGTAGTCGGCCAGCTGCTCGGCGAGGCCCAGCTGGGTGCTGAAGCGCCCCACATAGTCGGTCTCGATCTGGTTCATCACCTTGCGGAACTCGTGTTCCGGCACCAGCGTCTGCTTGATCTTGTCGATCTCGGCGTCCATGGCGGCCTGCAGGGCCTTGGGGTCTACGCCGGAATTGACGAAGCCGTAGTTGAGGTAGGCGCCGGCGCTCTCCAGGGACATGGGAAATGATCCTGCGCTCAGGGCCAGCTGCTGCTTGTCGACCAGCTCCCTCCGCATCCGGGAGGAGGCGCCGCCGCTGAGGACGGTGGACAGCACATTGAAGGCATAATAGTCCGGCGTGCCCTGCACGGGGCCGCGGTAGGCTTCGATGACGGCGGGCAGCTGGATATTGTCGAAGACGGTATCCACCTTGTTGGCCTTGTCACCCAGGGGCTGGAAAACCACCTGGGGGCGCTGGATGGGATGGGTACTGCGGGGTATGCTCCCGAAATAGTCCTGCACCAGCTTCTTCGCCGCATCGATACGGATATCGCCGGAGATGGACAGCACAGCATTGCCGGGAACGTAATAGGTCTTGTAGAAATCGAGGAAGTCCTGCAGTTTGGCGGTGTTCAGGTCTTCCATGGTGCCGATGGGGGTCCAGGCATAGGGGCTGCCGGCGAACAGGCGCTTGGCGACCTCCGTGATGATGGAGCCATAGGGCTGGTTGTCCACCCGCAGGCGCTTCTCCTCCTTCACCACTTCGCGCTGGGTGTTGACGCCCACGTCCTCGATCTTGGCGTGCATCATGCGCTCGGACTCCAGCCACAGCCCCAGGCTGAACTGGTTGGAAGGCAGGTTCTCATAGTAGAAGGTGCGGTCGAAAGAGGTGTTGGCGTTGAGCTGCCCCCCGGCGTTGCTCACGTATTTCATGAACTGTCCGCGGCCAATGTTTTCCGAGCCTTCGAACATCAGGTGCTCGAAGAAATGGGCGAAGCCGCTCTGTCCCGGCTTCTCGTTCTTGGAGCCGACGTGGTAGAGCACCGTCACGGCCACCACGGGCACGGTGGTGTCCTGGTGAAGGATGACCTTCAGGCCGTTGGGAAGGGTGTAGCGGGTAAAGGTGATCTTCCGCTGGGCCGCGCCGGGCCGCGCTGTGAGGGTCGCGAGCGTCAGGGAGAGTACGGCGAGCGCCAAACATGCTTTTTTCATGCCTTTGCGTTTAGAGGAAAAAAAGTCGCTAAAGATAGGGAATTTCCCCTCTCGGCCATGGCGGGGCGCCGGAAAAGGCGGCCGCCCAAAGGCAGGTATCCGGCTCAGTGGCCCACGCGCATATACTCCCGCAGGGTATCCGTCCTGGGGTTGTCGAACAGCTCCTCGGGAGGGCCCTGCTCCACGACTTCCCCGAAATACATGAACACTACATGATCGGCGAGACGCCGCGCCTGGCGCAGGATATGGGTCACGACGATGACCGTGTAGCCGTCGCGCAGCTCGAGAAATTTTTCCTCTATGGTCCGGCTGGAGATAGGGTCCAGCGCGGAGGTAGGCTCGTCGGCCAGGATGATCTCCGGGCCCACGGCCAGCCCCCGGGCCAGGCAGAGGCGTTGCTGCTGGCCTATGGAGAGGCGGGCGGCAGGGCTGTGCAGTCGGTCTTTGACCTCTTCCCAGAGCCCCACCTCCCGGAGATGCCGCTCTACCTTTTCCCGCACCAGCGCCTTGTCGCGGACACCCTGTATTTTCAGGCCGAAGGCCACGTTGCGGTATATGGACATGGGCAGGGGAAAGGGTTTCTGCCCCAGCAGGCCCATCTTCTGCCGCACGGCCGTGAGGTCCTCCCTGGTCTGCAGGATGTCCTCCCCGTCGATAAGGATGCGGCCCTGCAGCCTGAGCTGGGGCTGCAGGTCGGTGAGGCGGTTGAGGCATTTCAGCAGGGTGGTCTTGCCGCAGCCGGAAGGGCCCAGCAGCACGGTGATTTTGTGGCGGGGGATATCCAGGTTGATGTTCTTCAGGATGGCCGACTGGCCGGCGCGGACCTGCAGGTCCCTGATCTGCACTATCGGTTCT
>CBINPH010000275.1:0-4573 GCA_966252445.1 uncultured Chitinophagaceae bacterium
GCGTTCCCATCGAGTACCTGGTGGACGTGATGCAGGTGGCCCATGAGCTGGGTGCCAAGGTGGTGCTGGCCACGGCCCATCCCAGCGAGGGCGGGCCTGCGCATTAAGGGCTGCCCGGCTGCCGGGCACGCACCATGCGGTCCCGGCCCTGCATGTCCTGCCGCAGGATAACCTCTTCCAGACCCTGCGCCCGGTACAGGGCGCAGACCTCTTTCCCCCGGTCTTCGTGGATCTCCGTATACAGCAGCCCTCCCGGCAGCAGCCGGCGGCGGGCCAGCGTGCCCAGGGCCCGGTAGAAGAGCAGCGGGTCGCCGTCGGGCACAAAGAGCGCCAGCGCGGGCTCATGCTCCGCGACCTGCGGCTGCAGGCCGGCCCGCTCCCGGTCGGGGATGTAGGGCGGGTTGCTGACCAGCACCGTCGCCGGGGGCAGCGCGTCCCAGGTGGCCGGGTCCAGGATATCGGCCTCGCGCCATTCCAGCGCCAGGCCCAGGCGCTCCCCGTTCTCCCTGGCCAGGTTCAGCGCAGCGGCCGAGCGGTCCAGGGCCAGCAGGCGGGCGCCGGGCAGGTTATTTTTCAGGGCGATGGCTATGCAGCCCGAGCCGGTGCCGGCATCAATGATCAGGGGGGCGGCCGCTCCCGGCGCCAGGGTTCCGGCATCATCCAGGACCCAGGAGACCAGCTCTTCGGTCTCGGGGCGGGGGATCAGCACGGCAGGGCTGACCCGCAGGGGCAGCCCGAAGAACCAGGCTTCCTCCAGCACGTACTGCAGGGGCTCTGCCCCCAGCAGGCGCCGCAGGTAGCCCTGCAGCCGGGACGCCGCTTCTTCGCGCAGCGGCTCCTGCTCCCGGGTGAGACGCTGGGTATGCGTCAGGCCCGTCACCCGTTCCAGGAGTTGCCCGGCGATCAGCCCCGCCTCCCGGGGACTGTACAGGGCGGACAAGGCCTCCCGGGCCTGCCAAAAGGCGTTCTTCATATCCATAGACCAAAAATAAGGCAAGGGCCGTTAGCGGCGCGGGAAAGGAATTCCTCCCGGAGAAACCCGATATTTGCCGCATTGCGCCCGGCGCCCGGCCCGTGTGCCCCGCAGGGGGCGCCTCCCCGGGCAGACCGGGTGCCGAAAAGCCATGGATACAGACCACGACAAGTACATGCAGCGCTGCCTCAGGCTGGCAGCCCAGGGCGCCGGCCATACGGCGCCCAACCCCATGGTGGGTGCCGTGCTGGTGCACGAGGACCGCATCATCGGGGAGGGGTACCACCGCCAGTACGGCGAGGCTCATGCCGAAGTGCGCTGCCTGGAGTCCGTGGCGCCGGAGCACAGGCCCCTGATCCCCCGGTCCACCCTCTATGTCAGCCTGGAGCCCTGCACCCACTTCGGCCGCACGCCGCCCTGTGCCGACCGCATCATCCGCGACGGCATCCCCCGCGTGGTGCTGGGCTGCCTGGACCCTTCGGAGAAGGTGGCGGGCAACGGGGTGGAGCGCCTGCGGGCCGCCGGGGTAGAGGTCCTGACCGGGGTGGAGGAGGCGGCGGCCCGGGCGCTGAACCGCCGTTTTTTCTGCCGTCATCTGCGGAGCCGCCCCTACGTGGTGCTGAAATGGGCCCAGTCCGCCGATGGGCTGATCGCCCTGCCGGGGCCCCGGGCCCTCCGCCTCACGCATCCCTACACCGACCGCGTGGTGCACCGCTGGCGCAGCGAGGAGGCGGCCATCCTCATCGGCTCCGGCACGGCCCTCGCCGACAACCCCAGGCTGACCACCCGGCACTGGCCGGGCAGGCACCCCCTGCGCATCGTGCTGGACAGGGAGGGCCGCCTCCCCGCCTCCCTGCATGTGCTTGACGGCGAAGCGCCCACCCTGGTGTTCTCCCACAGCCCCCGTCGCCCGGCGGGCCCGGCGGAGTGGATCACCCTGCCCGCGGAGGAACCTTTTCTTCCCGCCGTGCTCAGCCACCTGCAGCAGCGCGCGGTGCTCAGCGTCCTGGTCGAGGGAGGGGCGCGCATCCTGCAGGCTTTCCTGGCGGCGGGATGCTGGGACGAGGCCAGGGTCATCACCACCCCCCGCACCCTGGGGGCCGGGCTGGCGGCGCCGGTGTTCAGCGGCCGCGAGCCCGTTAGCACCCGCAGGATGGCAGAGGACATCATACGCTACTATCATCACGAGCGGCGGAATCAGGACAATGGAGAACAGCTATAGGACCATAGGCAAGCCCGCAGAGGCAGAGTTCAAAGACCGGGGAAGCCGTTTCCTGGCCTATGCCTTCCCCGTGCGGGAAGAAGAGGAGGTCCGGGAGCACCTGCAGCGCATCCGCAAAGCGCATCCCGGGGCCCGGCACCGCTGCTACGCCTACCGCCTCGCTTCCGGGCCGGTGTGCCGGGCCAGCGATGCGGGGGAGCCGGCCGGCTCGGCGGGGAAGCCTATTCTCGGGCAGCTCGAGCGCCTGGGGCTGACGGGCGTGCTGGTCGTCGTCGTACGCTATTTCGGGGGCACCCTGCTCGGCATACCCGGGCTCATCAATGCGTACCGCACCGCCACCGCCCTGGCCCTGCAGATGACGCCCGTCGTGACCCGGCCCGTGGAAAAACATTTTCTCCTGGAATATGACTATACCCTCTCCGACCCGGTGATGCGGATCCTGAAAACCCATCAGTGTCGGGTGTGCAGGCTGGAGCAGCAGCTGTTCTGCCGCCTGGAGATGGCGGTGCCCCTCTCGAAGGCTGAGGCTTGCCTGGAGGCCCTGGGGCGGCTGCCCGGGCTCATGCTGACGGCGACCTGAAGGGCCCCGCCGGGACGGCTTCTCCCGTCGCCGGGTCATAGCGGTAAAACCCTTCCCCGCTCTTGCGGCCCAGGCGCCCCGCCGCCACCATGTTGACGAGCAGGGGACAGGGGGCGTAGCGCGGCTGCCCGAAGCCCTCCTGCAGCACCCGCAGGATCGCCAGGCAGACGTCCAGGCCAATGAAATCCGCCAGCAGCAGGGGGCCCATGGGATGGGCCATGCCCAGCTTCATCACCGTATCGATCTGTTCCACGCCGGCCACGCCTTCGAAGAGGGCCTGGATGGCTTCGTTGATCATGGGCATCAGCACCCGGTTGGCCACGAAGCCCGGGTAGTCCCGCACCACGCAGGGCACTTTGTCCAGGCTTTCGGCCAGGGCGACCACCTGTGCCGTGGTCTGCCCCGAGGTCTCCAGGCCTTCGATGACCTCCACCAGCTTCATGACCGGCACAGGGTTCATGAAATGCATACCGATGACCCGGGAAGGACGGGCGGTGGCGGCGGCGATGCGGGTGATGGAAATGGACGAGGTGTTGGTCGCCAGGATGGCCTCCGGCGGGGCGGCCTGGTCCAGGGCCCGGAACAGGGACAGCTTGACGGCTTCCTGTTCCGTGGCGGCCTCCACCACCAGGGTGGCGTCGGCCACCCCCTCCTCCAGGCTGGTGCCGGGGCGGATGGCCGCCAGGGCGGCGTCGGCCTGCGCGCTGCTGAGCAAGCCCTTGGCGACCTGCCGCTGCAGGTTGCGCCCTATGGTCTTCATGGCTTTTTGCAGGAGCTCTTCGCTGAGGTCTACCAGGCGCACCGGGTGACCGTGCTGGGCGAAGACATGCGCGATGCCTCCACCCATGGTGCCGGCGCCGATGACGGCAATGCGTTCCATAGGCGGGAAAATTTGAAAGCCAAACCTACACAATCTTATTGAGGCTACCGCGGCGGGAGGCTTATCCGCCGGGAGCCTCCAGGTAGCGGCGGATGCGTTCTTTGTTGCCGGCGATCCAGACGATATCGTCTTCCTGGAAGCGGAAGCCCGTGTCGGGGTTGAGCAGGCGATGGCCGCTTCGCTCTACGCCGACCACCAGGCCCTTGCCTTCGTTGCGGATACCGGACTCGCGCATGGTCTTGCCCCAGAGGGGCGAACTCTTGCGCACCACCAGCTGCATCAGCCCGATGTCCTCGTCCTGGTCTTCGGGAGCCTGCTTGCGCGCCTGTTCGATGAGTTGGCCGAAGCGCTCCAGCTGCTCGTCAGTGCCGATCACGGCAATATGGTCGGCCGGGAAGATCCGCTCGTCGCGGTCGGGTACGTGGATGGTGCGGCTGCCCCGCTCGATCATGGCCACATTGATGCCGTAGTGCTCCCGCCACCCCAGCTCCTGCAGGGTAGATCCCGCGAAGGGCGCTTCCGGCGGGATATCGAAATACACCACATGCCCGTCCCAGGGAACGATGTTCATGCTGCGGCCCTTGCGTTCCTGGGACTCTTTTTCGTTGAGGTTGAACAGGAACCGTTTTTCTATGCGCCCGTAGAAGCCCTGGAGCTTCTTGGAGAACAGCAGGATCAGCAGGACGATGATCAGGGCAGCCGCGGGGACAGCCACCGTGGCGGAGAACAGGCGGTCCAGCAGGAAGCCGATGATGATCACCACTACACCGAGACGAAGGATCTCCATCATGACCAGCGGGCCACGGTTGAGCTTGCTGTCCAGCCACAGCTTCGAGAAAGAAATGCGGTCGATGCGGCGGAAGCCCAGCGCCCAGAGGAAGGGCGAGATCAGCAGCAGGGAGATGAAGGCCAGCAGCA
>CBINPH010000276.1:0-4548 GCA_966252445.1 uncultured Chitinophagaceae bacterium
AGGGCCTGCGCATGAGGGAAAAGAAGGCCTTTTCCGTTCAGTATCACCCCGAATCCACCCCCGGCCCTTATGATTCCCGTTATTTATTCGACGATTTCCTGGAGATGATCCGGCAGGCCTGAGTTTATCAGGCCGAAGGGAAAAAAAATTCCCCCGGTGGAAACCGGGGGACTACTCCCATCCTCTCTACGACAGCCATCTGTGATGATGGCTTACTCTTTCATATCTTGGCGCGTTTCCGCGTTTTTTTCTTCAGGCAAGGTACTGGCAAATCAGGAGTTAAAACGTTTAGGTTTTGTTAATTTCTTTGTGGTTTTTCCAAGAAATGCCGCGATACGTTATTCAGTTTCAATTTCTTTTTTGAAACAAAACCAGTGCCAAACTCGCCATGTCCCCTAAAAATCCTTATTTTTTTCTGCCGGGGTACTGCTCGAGACCTGCCTGGAGGCAGGTCATGGCAGCGCGGATGTCTTCTTCGCAGAGCACGTAGGCCAGGCGGACTTCCCGCAGGCCCAGACCCTCGCTGGCGTAAAAGCCCGCGCCGGGGGCCAGCATCAGCGTCTGGCCTTCATGGCTGAAATCTTCCAGCAGCCAGCGGCAGAACTTTTCCGCGTCATCCACCGGCAGCTCCGCCATGGCGTAGAAGGCGCCGCCCGGCAAGGGGCAGCGCACCCCGGGCATCTCCTGGAGAAGACGGACCATGAGGTTGCGCCTTCCCCGGTAGGCTTCTTTGATCCCATCGAAATAATCCAGGGGGAGGTCCACCGCGGCCTCCCCGAGGATCTGGGCGAAGCCGGGAGGACACAGCCTGGCCTGGGCAAATTTAAGCGCCGTATCCAGCACCTCCGTATTGTGGGTGACCAGGGCGCCGATGCGGCCGCCGCAGGCGCTGTAGCGTTTGGAAATGGTGTCCATCAGCACCACATGCTGTTCCAGGCCGGAGAGGTTCATGGCCGAGATGTGGGTGCCCTCATAGCAGAATTCCCGGTATGCTTCGTCAGCGAACAGGTAAAGGTCGTGTTCGAGGCATAGCTCCCGCAGCAACTCCAGCTCGGCGGGCGGATAGAGATAACCCGTAGGGTTGTTGGGATTGCAGATCAGGATGGCCCTGGTGCGGGGGCCGATCAGTGCGGCAAAGGCTTCCTTCGGGGGCAGGGCGAAATGCCGGCCTATATCGGAGGGTACGGGGCGGATGACCGCCTGGGCCTCCGTCGCAAAGCCGTGGTAGTTGGCGTAAAAAGGTTCGGGCACGATGATCTCGTCACCCGGGTCCAGGCAGCTCATCATGCCGAAGAGAATGGCTTCCGAGCCACCGGTGGTCACCAGGATCTCCCGGGCGCTGACCCTGATGTCGTGGCGAAGGTAATACTGGGTCAGCTTTTCCCGGTAGCTGGCGTTGCCCGCGCTGTGGCTGTAGGCGAGGATCTTGAAATCAGCGTCCCGCACCGCCTTCAGTATAGCAGGCGGGGTCTCGATGTCGGGTTGCCCGATGTTGAGGTAATGGACCTTTATGCCCCGCTGCTCGGCGGCTTCGGCAAAAGGAACCAGCTTCCGGATAGGGGATGGGGGCATCTGTTGTCCCCGGTGACTGATGGTTGGCATAGCGCAAACCTACGGGAATTTAGGGTGGTAAAAACGGCTCGGAGGATCAAGAAAAAACCCCGCCGCGGCGGGGTATAATTGAAAAAGGGAAATTGTCCGGCGGAATATGGGCAGGCTCACTGCTCTACCTTACCCTTCAGGTAAAGCTCCATGGTGCCCTGAATGCCTTTGAAGTTCACAAAGACGGTCTTGGTGACCGGTCCCAGCGCTGCCGCGTTGTACGTCGCCTTCACCTTTCCTTTCTTACCCGGCAATACGGGCTCCTTGGTCCATTCCGGCGTGGTGCATCCGCAGCTGGGCTGCGCGCTCTGGATGATCACCGGCTGATCGCTGATGTTGGTGAAGACGAACTCCACAGTCACAGGCTTGTTCAGCTTGGCCGTACCGAAATCGATGGTCTTTTTATCGAACTTCAGCTTCTTGTCCAGCGGGTTCTCCGGTGCGGCAGGCTGGGCCTGGGCGGCGGGTTTCGCCTGGGTGGCAGGCTTGGCCTTGACGCTGGCAGTGGTCTGGCCGAAAGCCACTCCTGAGCAGGCCAGCATCGCTATCGCACTGAATAACAGCAGTTTTTTCATAGTTCTGTATATTTAAGCGCTTGTGTAGAACACAAATGTAATGATAAATCACCGATATGAAGGGCCATTCATCAAAAGTCAGGCCTGAACAGGGCGTTCATTTCCGCAAAAATGACGTACATTGGATCATCTTCCCGTCATTTTAGGATTGCCATCCGGAACAGCCGCCGGCAAAAAGGTATAATCGAGATATGCTTACATTTGCAACTTAAGGACCGCTATGGATCAAAACAACCGCCCCGAACTGCATACGTCGCATGAGTTATCGTTCGACGACTTCCGCAAGGAGGTGCTGGACGACTACCGGCTGGCCTGCGAAAGCAGGGAGCTCAGCGTGATGGGCCGCAGGGAAGTGCTCACCGGAAAGGCCAAATTCGGCATTTTCGGCGACGGGAAGGAAGTCGCCCAGATTGCGATGGCGAAATCTTTCCGTCCGGGGGACTGGCGATCGGGTTATTACCGCGACCAGACCTTCGCGATGGCGGCCGGCCTGGTGACGATCCAGCAGTTTTTTGCCCAGCTCTTTGCCGACCCCGACCCGGCCCGGGAGCCTCATTCCGGAGGCCGGCAGATGAATGCGCATTTCGTGACGCCCAATGCAGACGCACAGGGAGAATGGCTGCCGCTCGCCGAGACCGTCAACACGGCCGCCGACCTGGCGCCCACGGCGTCGCAAATGCCCCGTTCCCTCGGCCTGGCCTTTGCCTCCAAGCTTTTCCGGCAGGTGGAAGAACTCCAGCCCTTCACCCAGTTGTCCCATCATGGGAACGAGGTCTGCTTTGCCACGATCGGCGACGGATCGACCTCCGAAGGACATTTCTGGGAAACGATGAATGCCGCGGCCGTGCTGCAGGTACCCCTGGCCGTTTTTGTATGGGATGACGGATACGGGATTTCCGTGCCCCGCCGCAACCAGACCGTGAAGGGTTCCATCTCGGCTGCCCTGGAAGGCTTCCGCAAAACGGACCGCACCAACGGCATCGATATCTACCGGGTTCAGGGCTGGGACTATCCGGCGCTTTGTGAGGTTATAGAAAAGGGCATACAGCGTGTCCGGGAGAAACATGTACCGGCGATCTTCCATGTAGAGGAGCTGACCCAGCCTTTGGGACACTCCAGTTCGGGATCGCACGAACGCTATAAGAGTAAGGAGCGCCTGGCCTGGGAAAAGACCTGGGACTGCAACCGTCAGTTCCGGAATTGGATGCTGGAAAATGCACTGGCCAGCGAAGACGAGCTCGTGCAGATCGAGCATGAGGCGAAAGAAAAGGTGTTGGCCTGCCGGAATGCCGCGTGGAAAGAATTCCAGGCGCCCGTCAAAGAGGAAGTTCGCCAGGTGGTGCAGCATTGCAAAGCCGTGCTCAAGGAGGGCAAGGCCGACAAGCCGCTGATCAGGGAGGTAGCCGGAGATCTGGCCGCTAACAAAGAACCCCTGCGCCGTGACGTCCTCCATACCCTGAGCCGCATCCTCGAACGGCATGTGCACCTGAAGACTCCGGCCATGGAAGGCCTGCGGGACCTCTACCGGCGGCTGCAGCATGCGGGCCGTGAGATGTACAATACCTTTCTGTATGCCACCGGCGTGCATTCGGCGCTGCAGGTTCCGGAGGTAAAGGCCCGCTATGCGGAAAATGCCCCGGTCATCAATGGTTATGAGATCCTGAATCGGTTTTTCGACCAGCTGTTTTCCACCAATCCCAAGGTTTTTGCCTTTGGGGAAGATGTGGGCCGTATAGGCGGGGTGAACCAGGCCTTTACCGGGCTGCAGCAGAAATACGGGGACAAGCGCATTTTCGATACGGGTATCCGCGAGCTGGCCATCATGGGCAAAGCCATAGGCATGGCCTTGCGGGGCCTCCGCCCCATTGCGGAGATCCAGTATTTGGACTACATCCTCTACGGGCTGGAGCAGCTTAGCGACGACGTGGCCACCCTGCAGTACCGCACCAGGGGACTGCAGTTCTGCCCGCTGATCATCCGCACCCGTGGTCACCGCCTGGAGGGCATCTGGCACTCCGGGTCACCCATGGGCCTGCTGATCAATTCCCTGCGGGGTATGTTGCTTTGCGTACCGCGCAACATGACCAAGGCCGCAGGCATGTACAATACGCTGCTTCGCGCCCATGAGCCCGCCCTGATGGTCGAATGCCTGAACGGCTACCGGCTCAAGGAGCGCATGCCGGAAAACATCCACGAATACACAGTGCCCATGGGCGTGCCCGAAGTCATGGTGGAAGGGGATGACGTGACCATCGTGTCCTACGGCTCCGTGTTGCGCATCGCGCAGGAGGCGATCCCCCGGCTCTCGGCCATGGGCATATCCTGCGAGCTGATCGATGTGCAGACCCTGCTGCCGTTCGATGTCAATCAT
>CBINPH010000277.1:0-4532 GCA_966252445.1 uncultured Chitinophagaceae bacterium
TTTTCTGATCGGTATTGTAGGCTTGCTGAACCCCGCACGGCGCGCCGTGTCACAGGAGGGCCCCCAGCCGCCTGAAGTGATGTATATGATGAAGAATGATGAGGGTAGCCTGGTTCAACTGCCCGACAAGCGTTTTATGCTGTTCACAGCGCGCGGGGGTGAACTGATCTCCCTGGTGTCCGCGGACGGAAAGAACTGGGCGGAGCCAGCCAAGCAGATCAGGAACAACAAAGGCATCGATGTCGGCCTGGTTATCCTGGACCGGAACGGCGAATTGCAGAATATTTTTCCCGTCATGCGAAAAGTGCCCCAGAAGCCCGGCGGACTGACCGGGCCCGGCGCCACCGTGATGATCGATCTCTACCAGGTGAAAACTTCCCATCAGCGCACGAGCTGGGGCAAACCCCAGCGGATTTTTGAGGGCTATTGCGGCGCGATCCTGGACTTTAAACAGCTGCGCAACGGACGGCTGTTCGCCCCCTTTGCCTTTTGGGTGGCCGGGCGCTCGGCCCTGCCCACCGGGAAGAACATCTCAACGGCGGTATACTCTGATGACGACGGCAAGACCTGGCATATGTCAGATGCACGGCTGACGGCACCCACCTATGAAGGTTATCCGGGCAGCGCCTATGGGGCCATTGAGCCCGCGGTCATCGAATTGAAGGAGCCGGGTCATTTGTACATGCTGTTGCGCACCGAAGCCGGATTCCTGTATGAATCCCGGTCGACAGACTATGGTACGACATGGTCTCCGGCTAAGCCTTCCCGCTTTTATACCTACAACGGTCCCGCCTTGCTGAAGGAACTTTCCGACCACCGCCTGTTTATGGTTTGGAACAACTCCGGGAATTCCCCCAAGCACAACGGAAAGGGGGTTTATGGAGGAAGGGACGCGATCCAGGCGGCCATCTCGGACGACTACGGCCGGACCTGGAAGGGTTTCCGGGAAATCCACCGGGACCCGCTGCGCAATCAGACGCCACCCAAGACGGGTGACCGCGGCACCTCCTATGCCAATTCCCCCATCAGCGTGAACGACCAGATCATGCTCATTACGGGGATGGGTGAGAACCGCCGCCATATCGTCATGGTTGACCCTGCATGGTTGACCGCGACCCATGCCGAGAACGACTTTTCAAACGGGCTGGAAGAATGGTCTATTTTCAAATTCTTCGGACCTGTCAATTATTGGTGGCGGGACCGCGTCACGGGGCCTGAGCTGGTCGATCATCCGTCCAGGCCCGGCGCCAAGGTTCTCCATATACGGCGGCCGGATGAGAAAGATCCTGATGGGGCGGCCTGGAACTTCCCCAACGGGATGAGCGGAACGCTGACCGTCCGCATCTTCCTCAAACCGGGCTTCAAAGGCGGCAATGTCGCGCTGGCCGACCGCTATTTTAACCCATCGGACACCCATGGGGAGCGCCTGGCCGTATTCTCACTGCCCATTGCGGCTGACGGCCGCCTGGGCCATGACGGTCCGCTCTTGAGCGTCGGCCAGTGGCATACCCTTCAGCTGGCCTGGAATATTCATGACCGGCAATGCCGTGTCATCAATGACGGGGCCCAGGCCCTGCTGCTCGACCAGCAGAACGAAACGTTGAACGGCGTCAGTTATCTCCGCCTGCGGTCCATGGCCACCACCCCCGACACGGCCGGATACCTGATCGAATCCGTCGCGGTGGACATCGACGACAACAGCGCTCCGGCGGTCACGGAGGAGCAGCAGGTGAAAGCCTTCCAGCTGTTCCGGTCAAATCAGTCTTATAACGAACTTCCGGTCGAGGACTATCTCCACGGGGCGGGCGGTATGGCCCAGGATGAAAAAGGAAACGTGACCACTTCAGGGTTCCGGATTCCAGACCATGTGGAAGAACTGAAGGGCATGAAAATGGGTCCTTTCATCCGGCTGACCGACGGGAAGATCCTGACCGTGGATGGCGAAAGCAGCTTGGTCAGTGCGGACGAGGGGCAGACCTGGACCGAGTATCCGATCTTTTCCCGCAAGGGCCAATACAGCATCCGGCCTGAGCGGGCGTTGATCCGGACCAGGAAAGGGGTGGTCATCCTGGCCTTCGCCAACGACAAGGAGCGGGCCAACTGGCATTGGCAAAACGACATCGCGGATTCCAAGGGGGCGGTGCTGCCGACCTATGCCGTCCGCAGCCTCGACGGCGGGAAGACCTGGGAAACCCCCATCAAGCTTCATGACGACTGGACAGGGGCCATACGGGATATGATAGAGACCCGGGAGGGAAATATCGTATTTACCTCGATGATGATGCGGCACGATCCCGGCCACCATACCGTAGTTACCTATACCACCAAGGACCAGGGTAAGACCTGGCTGAGGAGCAACGTGATCGACCTGGGCGGAATTGGTCATCACAGCGGGGTCACGGAAGCCACCCTGACCCAGCTGAAGGACGGCCATCTATGGCTGTTGATGCGCACCAACTGGGGAAAATTTTGGTCTGCCACCTCGGACGACGAGGGCTTGCATTGGAAGGGATTCAAGCCTACCGATATTGACGCCAGCAGCTCACCGGGCCTGATCAAGCGGCTGGCCAGCGGCCGCCTGGTGCTGGTGTGGAACCGCTTTTACCCCGAAGGGAAAAAGGAGGTGGCGCTGCGGGGCGGTGACGGCGTCTCTTCAGAGGTGGCCACCAGCTGGCAGAGAAGTGAGCTCTCGATCATGTTTTCGAACGACGACGGCCGAAGCTGGAGCAAGCCGGTGGTGATTGCCAGGGCGGTCAAAGATGGTCTGCAGGCTTCCTATCCCTATATTTTTGAGGCCCGTCCCGGCCTGCTGTGGATAACGACCATGTTCGGCGGCTTGAGGATCCAACTGCAGGAAAAGGACTTCGTCGGGGATACCCAGACGGAATATATAGCCGCCGAGGCCCTGCCGGAGACGCTGCAGTCCCTGGTGCGGCTCGGGCGTACACCCGCCACCCCTTCCGGCTACGGCCATTAACAGTATAAAAGGCCCGCGGCAGCCGGCCCGCCGCATGGCAGGGAACGCCGGCGACGAGGGACGGGGAGGCCGCCCCTTCCGTGAAGGGGCGCTGATGAAGCTCCCTGCGGACCTGTGCGTGGCATGAATGAATCCGATGATACGAATGGCATATAAACGTGGTTTATACGCAGCCCTTGGACTGGCCTGTACCGCTTTGCTCTGGCCTGCACAGCCGGGTACGGGTGCCGGACATCCTGTCGCGGGCTTGTCGTCTGCGGCCTTTCAGCCTGTCGCGCCCGGAATCTTGCCTGATACCCTATTTCAACCCTGGGGTGGCGCGGCCCTTACCGACTGGAGCCGGTCCGCAGAGGCTGTGGTCCTGACCGACATGACGCAAGCTTCCCCCGCTTCGGCATTTTCGTCCAGACTCAAGAAGGGCGCCTGGAAGGTCATGTCATACGAAATGCGCAATGCGCCGCCAGGAAGACCGCTTCCTGCGGGGCCTCCGGGCTATAAGGGCAGGATGATCTGGGCGGGTCCGGACACCCAGGCTCCCGAGATCACCCTGCCGCTGAACCAGGAAGGGTGGTACGCCATTTTTGTGGGCGTCTACACCGGTTGCACGGTTTGGGTAAAACTGGCATCCGATCCTGCACCTGTGGAACGGGGAAATGCCATCAGGGACTATTATGCCAACACCGATGAGGTGTTCTTTAAGGTCGCCCGACTGACGAAGGGTGACGCCCTCCAAATTGTCCAGCAGGCGCACGGCTTTACAGGCAGCAGCGGGGTGACCCATGTGAAACTGGTCCCGCTTTCCCCCGGGGAAATCACCTATGTGCAGGATCGTCAGAAGGACCTTTCCCACCGGACGATGGCATTTTCTTGCGATGGTTTCAGTTTTATTTATGCCCGGAGCCCGCGTTCCCGGGAAGAGCTCCTCGCGGAATTGGAGCCTTTCAGGCATACTGATTTCGGGACCCTGCTCCTGCATACCACCTGGGGCGGTGACAAGGTCGCTTATCCATCGAAAATCGGCTATATGCCCGGTGCAGGCATGGATGCCTTTACGGAAACAGGACATCGTTATTTCAAGGAGTCGGTGGAGGAACTCGCCCGCAAGCATATCAACCCCATGAAGGTGCTGATACAGGGAGCCCATGACATGGGCATGAAGGTACATGTGGGGATGCGCCCTGCAGGATGGAGTTTTTTAGAGCCCTATGCTGATTTCTGGGAGACGCCCTTCTTCAGGAACCATCCCCAATGGCAATGCCGTGACCGGGACGGCACACCGGTCACCAGGATGAGCTGGGCCGTATCTGAGGTGCGCGAGCATGCATTAGCCTTGTTGAAAGAGCAGGTCGAAATGGGGGCAGACGGTGCGCATCTTGTTTTTAACCGGGGATTCCCCCTGGTCCTGTACGAGGAGCCGTTTTGCCGTTTGTTCCGGGAAAAATATGGTCTTGATGCGACCCAGATCGACGAATCCGATGCGCGCATCATCAACCTGAGGGCAGATATAGTCGTCGGGTTTTTTAAAGCCCTCCGCCATATACTGGACAACGAAGCC
>CBINPH010000278.1:0-4515 GCA_966252445.1 uncultured Chitinophagaceae bacterium
GGAACGGACCGCCGAAGGATCCCCCACGAAACAGATGCCGCTGGCGCCCGCATGGCTGATCAGGCAGTGCTGGACGGTGTCATAGCGGTTGTACCCGCTGAAAAACAGGACATTCCCGCCCATTTGTTCGAAGCGACAATGGCTAAAACTGCAGTGGTCGGTGCCGCTGAGCAGGATGGCTCCTCCCCGGAAGATGTTCCAGTCTCCCCGCAAGAGCGGCTCCCGGGTATCCATGAATGTCTCCCGGGTATGCATGAAAGTGATCCCTTCGAAATGCAGATTGCGGAGCGGGTGTGCGGTGTCGCCCTGCATGACGACAAGTTGACGGAGGACGGGCACCTCCACGGTTGCGTGACGAAGCGCCGCCGGATCGGCCGGGTAGATATACAGTTGATGGGCTTGCCGGTCGGTATACCATTCCTGGAGGGTATCCAGTTCTTCCAGGATATTTTCCACGAACACGGCAGCAGAGTCTATCCGCCTGGACCGGTTGATCTGATATCCTCCTTCGAGCAGGAGATTTCCGCGGGGTTCCCTGCCCGAGATACGGTAATGCAGGCTCCCCCAGTGGGCGACTTGTAGCGCATGGATGTACCCCCCTTCAGGCCGTTTCCAGGAGCGGATCCTTTGCGGGGACAGCGCATTTTTCGATACGCCATCGAAGATGGGCGCCAGGGTGTCCCTGTTCGGATAGCGGGCGTTCACCTGGCGAATACCGCCGATGTATAGCTGATCGATGTCCAGATCTGGGGGCACCGTCGCGCGATAGATGCCGCCTTTCCAGTGGTGCCAGCGCAGCCGCAGCACGCGGGCGCCGCTGACCACCACTTTTTCCCCAGGATATGCGCGAAAGATCAAAGGCCCGTGACGGACATCCTTGCCGTCGAAAACGAGGGTGCTGTCCAGATAATAGATGCCGCCCCGGATGCGCACTTCCAGGGGTTGGCCGGCATGCCGGCCGGGCCACTGGCGCGCCAGCTGCTGGGCCTGCCGCAGCGTCCGCAGCGGATAAGCCACGCTGCCATCCCCGCCGGAGGCGGCCCGGGCGTCTACCCAGATCACGGATTGGGCGGCGGCAGCCGTCGATAACAGGCCGCAGCAGACTGCAATGACGATGGAGAGCCGGGCACGGAAAGGCATAAGCACAGGGTGACCAGGGGGGACGGTCCCTCCCTGCCGTTAAACATACGGATTCTTTCCTGTTCAGCCAACCGCAGCGTTTTCCGTTCAGTGACCGGCGGCGTAAATATCCGTATGCGCTTTTTCCAGAAGCGGCAGCAATTGCCGCACCACGTCCGGGTGGTCTGCGGCCACGTTCCTGTTCTCATAGGGGTCCTGGAGATGGTCGTACAGTTCCAGGGTGGGTGGCTGTTGGCGGTAATACCTGGTCAGCCGGTAACGGCCCGTGCGGACGCTGATGCCCCGGTTAAAATAACTGTAGGCTACCCGTTGGGCGCCGGCCGCCGTATCCCCCGAGAGCAGGTCATTGAAGGGTTGTCCATCCGTGGGAAAAGGCATCGGCACGCCGCAAAGTTTCAGCAGGGTAGGGTAGATATCTATCGAACTGACCACCTGGTCACAAATGCCGCCTTTCTGTCCCGGAACCTTGACAATCAGGATATTGCGAAGTGCCCAATCAAACAAGGTGTGCTTGCCCCAAACCAGGTCATCGCCCAGGTGCCAGCCATGGTCGCTCCACAGGATCACGATGGTGTTTCGGTCCTGCCCCGTCTCCCGGAGTGCCGCAAGGACCTTCCCGACCTGGGCGTCGGTGTAGCTGATGCATGCATAATACGCATGCCGCAGCTTGCGCGCATAAGCGTCTGATACGGGCCCCTGCAGGGAGGCCGCCTCGTCTCCCAGCCGGTAGCTGTTGAATTCGCCGCTTTGCATCAGGCTGGCCTTGTTGACATTTTCGGGGATGCCCGGAGAAGGGGTAAGCGGGATGGCCGACTCGTCGTACAGATCCCAGTATTTCCGGGGCGCATTGAAAGGCAGGTGGGGCTTCAGGAAGCCCACCGCCAGGAAGAACGGTTGGTCCCTGCCCGCCAGTTCGTGAATTTTCTTCACGGCCAAACGGGCCGTCAGGCCGTCGGGATAGCCCTCGTCGTCCACGTCGGCAGCCTCATAAGGTTTTACCTGGTTGTGCCGGTGGTTGCGATCGCTCCCGTCCGCATATCCGAAGAAGGCGTTCCAGCCGTTGCCCCAGCGCCCGGGGTCGAACAGCATTTCATCCCAGCTATAGGGCAGTTCCAGGCGATCGCTTTTTGGGGCCAGGTAATCATAGATATACCCGTCCGGATAATGGCTGATCTTGCTGATGCCTACGGTATAATACCCGTTCCGCCGCAACTGGTCAATGAAGGTCTCCGGCCGTTCAGTGCGGGGCCTGCCGCTGATGGAGTGCACGGCCGCGTCGTTGCTCAGATCAGCCCGGGTCCGGGGATACATGCCTGTCAGGATCGCGGCCCGGGATGCGCCGCAGGTGGGTACGGCAGCAAAGTGCCGGGTGAAGAGCATGCCTTCTGCCGCCAGCCGGTCCATGTTGGGGGAATGAACCAGCGTATTCCCATAGCAATGCAGGTCAGGCCGCATGTCATCCAGGCAAATGAACAACACATTGGGTCGCTCCCGGCCATGCTGCGCGATGCCGCTGCGGCAACTCAGCCACACCAGGCAGATCAAACAGAGGCCGATTCTCCGGTAGCCGGTTATCATCGTGTGTTTCATCGGGGAAAGTTAAGCGGAAATTGGTTTACCGTCTGCATCAATAGCCGTCGTTTTGGGGAAAATCAGCGCCGGAATTGGCATCGATCGTGTTTTGTGGTATGGGAAGATGGTTGTGGAAGGGCTGAATGGTTGGCGCCGATACGGGATTGTAGCGCCGTACCCGGTCGTAGAGCAGCCCCAGGCGCGCCAGCGTCAACCGCCGGGGTTCTTCTCCCGCCAACTCACGAGCACGCTCATCGAGGATGAAATCGATGTCCACATCCGCCGCGGCTACTGGGGCTGCCCCGGCCCTCGAGCGGACGACATTGAGGTCATCGGCAGCCTTTTGGGGGTCGCCTTTTTTCAGATAGGCCTCCGCCCGCAACAGGTAGGTCTCAGCCAGACGTATAGCATAGATATCGGTATACGTCTTTCCGCCTGTATCATACCCCTGGGGATGGCCCTCCGGAGAGGAGCCTTTTTTGAGCCAGACGTAGTAATTCCTGTTGGGAGCGGCAGGGGCGGGGATCGGCTCTCCGAACTGGCGGGAATCCGGGTTGTTGTTGTAGAACACCCGCTGCATGTTGTAGGGTGAATTGCGGATGTCCCCTTCATCGTTCTCCCAGATCGTTTCCGACAAATAAGGAGAGGGCATGATGAAGCCCACCCCGCGGCCCAGAGAGTCGGCAGGCAAGATGGCCTTTTGGCCATCGGCGTCCTTCAATTGTTCCAGGTATGGCCCCCAGGATCGCTCTATGGAGTAGGAAGCTTCGCCGCCTTGAACCCCATATTCCATCTGCCACACCAGAATGGACTCGGTATTGCCGGTGTTGCCATTTTGATTGCCTCCCCTGAAGAGGTCCCAAAAAACGTCCCCGGGCCAGTTTTTGAGGGTGCCGAATCTTTGGGTCATGAGCGCATACTGTCCGTCATCGATGATCCGCGTCGCCGCTTCGATGGCTTTGTCGCTTTCGCCCAGGGAGAGATAGGTCTCGGCAAGTATCTCATCTGCTGCAGCTTTGGACAGGCGGCCGTTTCCGGGATTGGTTACCGGGAGATGTTGGGAGGCGAATTCCAGGTCTTCGGCCATAAAAGTCAGGATGTCCGCCTGCGGTGCACGGGTGAAATCGAACTTGGGTTCGGTGATCTCCGCGTCGAGTTTAGGCACATCCCCAAAAAGATACACGAGGAACCGGTAGGCATAGGCCCTGAACCAGCGCGCTTCAGCGGCTATGCCCGCTTTCTCCTCATCCGTCAGGGGAGCCTCGTCCAGCCGGGTGAGGATCACATTGGCACCCTGAACCAGTTTAAAGAGATTGTTCCAGAGATTGGTGGCCAGCGCATCCGTGGGGTTGATCAGGGTGTAGTCTCCAAAGTTCAGTTTCTTGTCCCAGTACCACCCGAAGTCTGTCCCTGAAGCATATAACGCTGAAATGATCTTATCTCCTTCACCGGTGAAGAGTTCTACGGTTCTGGTCGCCCTTCCCAGCCTGTAAAGGTCGGCAACGGCGGATTCAAAGCCCTCTTTACTGGAAAAAACATTGTCGGGACTGAGAAAGCCTTTGGGGATTTCCTGCAGGTCATCGCGGTCGCAAGAGCCCAGTGCGCAAAGGCCAACGGTCATCCAGCAAAACGCCGCTTTCAATAAAAAAGTATATCGTTTCATGGTTGTTGTTCTTTAAGTCAGAAGGACAGATCCAGGCCTATGGTGTAGCTGCGCATCAGCGGGAAGCCGCTGATGGTGGTCGCATTCTCCGGGTCGTAGCCTGTCCAATGGGTGAACGTGTACAGGTTCTTCCCCGATAC
>CBINPH010000279.1:0-4505 GCA_966252445.1 uncultured Chitinophagaceae bacterium
TAGCCTCCAGGATGCTGGAAGCCACCCGCGACATCGTTCCCAACTGGGTGCAGGACGTCCCCCTGCCCAATGTCACCATCGGCCTGCGCTGCGAGCCCTTTCCCGTGGAAATGGTCGTTCGCGGCAACCTGACGGGGCATGCCTGGCGCACCTATAAAAGCGGGTTGCGGGAACTGTGCGGCGTTCCATTGCCCGAGGGGATGAAAGAAAACGATTTTTTTCCTGCGCCCATCATCACCCCGACCACCAAGGCCCATGAAGGCCACGACGAGGACATCTCCCGCGAAGAGATCATCGCCAGCGGCCTGGTCTCCGAGGACGACTACGTGATCCTGGAACGCTATACCCATGCTCTCTTTGCCCGGGGGAAGGAACTGGCCGCCGCCCGGGGCCTGATCCTGGTGGACACCAAGTACGAGTTCGGCAAGATCGGCGACACCATATACCTCATTGACGAAGTGCATACCCCGGACTCCTCCCGCTACTTCTATGCCGAGAATTATGAGGAGAACCAGCGCGCCGGCCTGCCGCAGCGCCAGCTGAGCAAGGAGTTTGTCAGGGAATGGCTGATGGAGAAGGGCTTCCAGGGGAAGGAAGGGCAACAAGTGCCGGCTATGGATGATGCCTTCGTGCAGAGCGTCAGCGACCGTTACATCGAGCTGTTCGAACAGATCACTGGAGACCCTTTCGAGAAGCAGGACGTCCCCAGTGGGGAAGTAGAGTCCCGCATCAAGGACGCCCTGCTCCGTCTCTAAGGGCCCGGCAGGCCGCGGATCGGGGGGCGCCGCCGGCGGGGAGGGTTTTCTTCGTACCTTTGTTTCTGCCCTATGCTGAAGCATCTCAAAGCCCTCAACAAATACTTCGTCAAATACAAATGGCGGCTTATCCTGGGGATCCTGTTCATTGCCATCTCCAACCTGATGGCGGTGATCCCACCCCAGATCATCCGGTACTTGCTGGACTTCGTCAACGACAACCTTGGCCGGGAAGGTGCGCGGGCCATACCCCGGCAGAACTGGTTCCTGCATCTGTGCTTCGACTGGGTCAACAGCGCCGACATGATCAGGGTGGTCGCCTACGGCGGCGCCCTGCTCCTTACCCTGGCACTGCTCCGTGGCATCTTCATGTTCTTCATGCGGCAGACGATCATCGTCATGAGCCGCTACATCGAGTATGACCTGAAGAACGAGATATTCACCCATTACCAGGAACTTGATCTTAAATTCTTTAAGGCGCACAACACCGGGGACCTGATGAACAGGATCTCTGATGACGTCTCCCGGGTGCGCATGTACGTGGGGCCGGCCCTCATGTATTCGGTCAACCTGGTGGTCCTGATCGCCATGGCGGTATACGCCATGCTCAGGGTCAATGTCTCCCTGACCCTGTACACCCTGACCCCGTTGCCTTTCCTGGCCATCACCATTTACTACGTCAACCGCATCATCCATCGCAAGAGCGAGCGCATCCAGGCCCAGCTCTCCAACCTCACCACCCTGTCCCAGGAAGCCTATTCGGGCATCCGGGTGCTCAAATCCTATGTGCAGGAGGACTCGAGCATCCGTTTCTTCGACAAGGGCAGCGAGGACTATAAAAACAGCTCGGTGAACCTGGCCAAGACAGAAGCGTTCTTTTATCCCTCCATGCAGCTGATGATCGGGCTCAGCACCCTGATCACGGTCATGATCGGGGGCATACAGGCGATCCGGGGAGCCATTACGGTGGGCAGCATCGCGGAGTTCGTGGTTTACATCAATATGCTGATGTGGCCGGTGGCTGCCATCGGCGCCGTAGCCGCCATGGTCCAGCGCGCCTCGGCCTCCCAGAAACGCATCAACGAATTCCTGCAGACCGTCCCGGACATCCGGTCCTCTCCGGCCAGCGTGGAGGTGCCTGTCCGTGGCCATGTACAGTTCCGCGACGTCTCGTATACCTATGCCCACACAGGCATCCAGGCGATCCGGCACTTCAGCCTCGACATCCTCCCCGGTGAAAAAGTGGCGGTCATTGGCCGTACCGGGTCCGGGAAGTCCACCCTGGCTCAGCTCCTGGTCCGGATGTTCGACCCCCAGGAGGGCAGCATTGTGCTGGACGGCAGAGACCTGCGCGAGCATAATCTGGAAAGCCTCCGCCGGCAGATCAGCCTCGTGCCCCAGGACGTTTTCCTGTTTTCGGACACCATCGCCAACAACATCCGTTTCGGTATGCAGGGCGCCACGGAGGCCCAGGTTGAAGCGGCGGCGCGTTATGCGTCCGTGGACAAAGAGATCATGGGCTTCCCTGAAGGATACCAGACCCGGGTAGGAGAGCGGGGCGTAACGCTGTCCGGCGGCCAGAAGCAGCGGGTGTCCATAGCCCGGGCCCTCATCAAGGATCCCCAATTGCTGATCTTCGACGACTGCCTCTCTGCGGTCGACGCCAGAACAGAACAGGAAATCATCGGGAACCTCTATAGTTACCTGAAGGACAAGACCGCCATCATCATTACCCACCGCATCTTCACCCTCTTCGATTTCGACAAGATCATTGTCCTGGAGGACGGCACCGTCACGGAACAGGGCACCCATGAGAGCCTGATGGCGGCCGGCGGCTATTATGCGGAGATCTACCGCAAGCAGCAGCAATCCCGCCAGGCCCAGGTCTCTCCTTCCTGACCCCTTTTGCCTACTTTCCGCCCGTCCCGCAGCCCGGGGAGGAGGGCCTCCCCGTCCGCCTAATCCGTATTAAAAAATAAAGATATATATAGCGGAAGGGGTTCCGGCTCCTGAATTTTTGCGTTTTTTTTAATCCGGATGGTGTTTCAGGACCAAAAAACCTTTTTATACGGAAAAAATTTGATACTTCAAAAAGTATTGTATATTTGTTTCCCTAAAACCACCATGAATTGTTCACTTTTAAAACCTAACGCCTGTGACGTACGACAACAACAACCAGCAGGAGCGTCCCAATGATGGTCTGTATTCCAAGCGGTTGAAGGCCGGGAAAAGGAGAACTTACTTTTTTGACGTCAGGACAACGCGGGGCAACGATTATTTCCTCACCATTACAGAGAGCAAGAAACGTTTCAGTGACAACGGGTATGACCGTCATAAGATTTTCCTGTACAAGGAAGATTTCAACAAGTTTATTGTGGCGCTCGGAGAAGCCGTGGATTTTGTGAAGACAGAACTCCTCCCTGATTTCGATTTCGACCAGTTCAACCATGAAGATTACGATCACCAGGAAGGCGGGCACACCGGGTCTTCGGTAGAAGAGCCGGCGGCTGTCCCGGAAGAGACCGTGGCGGCCCAGGAAGAGTCCGTCCGTGAAGACGATGCTGACGGGGAAGTGGTCTCCGAAGTGGCTTCCGAGTCTAATACTTCGCCGGGGCCCCGGGAAACCGAGGATGTGGACACCTGGTAAAAAACCGATCTTTCAACGAATCAAAATCCGTCAGGCCTCCGGGCAGGGCGGATTTTTTTTGCAGTCACAGACCCCCTTGGCAGAACAAGGCATTTCCATTAGTTTTGCGGCGCTATGACACAGGATCAACTAAAAGATATGAAGTCGCGCTTGTCGAGACTGAGGAGGTTTCTTTAACCTGCAAGACAGGATTGACAAGATCGAAAACGACAAACAACTTTCCCTCGCCCCCGGCTTCTGGGACGATCAGGCCCGGGCCACGGCGGTGATGAAGGAGATCAAGGTAAACCAGTTCTGGATATCCCTGTTCCGCCGCACCGAGACCGCCGTGGAGGACAGCGGGGTGCTGCTGGAATTCCAGAAGGAGGGGGAGGCCACGGAAGATGAGGTCAACGACGCTTATGCGAAAGCGTTGAACGCCCTGGAGGAGCTGGAGTTCAAATCCACGCTTAACCAGCCGGAAGACGCGCTGCCCGGCGTGCTGACCATCAACTCGGGCGCCGGAGGAACGGAGAGCCAGGACTGGGCGGAGATGCTCCTCCGCATGTACCGCATGTACGGGGAAAAACAGGGCTGGAAAGTCTCCGAGATCGATGTGCAATACGGGGACGGGGCGGGCATCAAAAGCGCCACGTTGGAATTCGACGGGGAGTTTGCCTATGGCCTGCTCAAAGCCGAGAGCGGCGTGCACCGCCTGGTGCGCATTTCTCCCTTTGACGCCAACGCCCGGCGCCATACCTCCTTCGCCTCCGTCTTTGTGTATCCCCTGGTGGACAACACCATAGAGATCGAAGTGAATCCCGCGGACCTGGAATGGGAGTTCTACCGGTCGGGTGGCAAGGGTGGCCAGAACGTCAACAAGGTGGAGACGGCAGTCCGCCTGAAACATATCCCCAGCGGCATCGTCGTGGAATGCCAGCAGGCCCGTACCCAGGGCGAGAACCGGGAAAAGGCGCTCACGATGTTGCGTTCCCGGCTCTACGAGGAGGAACTCCGCCGCAGGGAAGAGATCAAGAATGCCACCAATGCGGGCAAGCGGAAAATAGAATGGGGCTCCCAGATCCGTTCTTACGTGTTCCATCCCTATAAGATGATCAAGGACC
>CBINPH010000280.1:0-4493 GCA_966252445.1 uncultured Chitinophagaceae bacterium
CATGGGGCACATCGGTGTTGTTCCGGCTCTTGTCCACCAGGGTGCTCCAGTGCCTGCCGTCCAGGGAGCTTTGCAGGCGGTAGCGGATGCGGATCTCCGTTTGCTTGCCCATCAGGGTCGCATCCTGGTCTGCATAGTTGACCTGTACGGCATTTACGGTGTCGATGGCGCCGAGATCGCTCTGCAGCCATTCCCCGCTCTGGCCGGTCCTGGCCGACCAGTAGCTGCGGATATCCTCGTCCACCGCCAGATGAGGCTGATAGGCCCCCAGGACGGAGGATGCCGTCACGGGCTTGTTGTAATTCAGCAGCATCCACCCGGTAAAACTGCCCTCCAGGTGATCCCTGCGCTGCGAAGGCAGGTAATGGGGATAGTCACCGAAAACCGTGTTGGCATACATGACCCCATCCGCATCAAAGCCGGCTGGCCATATGCCTATGCGCCTTTCAAAATTGTTCTTCACGGAAATGGCGATGGTGGATACATGCCACCAGGCGCCCCAGGGATCCTGGAAGGTGCTCCCGTGTCCGGCTCCTCTCGCAAAGCCTCCGGCCTTGAAACTGATGGGGTCCGGCTGGGGCGTAAAAGGGCCCAGGGGACTGTCACCCACCACCACCCCATCGGCATAGCCCGAGAACTCGGTTCCCGGCGCAGCGTACTGCAGGTAATACCGGCCGCCGTGCTTGGTCATCCAGGCGCCCTCGATGAACGGGTCCAGGAAAATATTGTCGTGGTGTTCCCCGAAGCGCTGCCAGCCGTAGCGCCAGGGCTCCAGCAGGTACATCTCCTTGCGGGCCGAGCGGGGCTGCAGGGTGCTTCGGTCGATCTCCACGCCATAGAGGGGATATCTGTTGCTGCTGCCATTGTACATATACAGGCGGCCATCGTCATCCAGGAAGAAATCGGGATCCCAACCCCCGATGCGGAACGAGTCGACGGCCCGGCGCCAACGCCCGCTGCGGGGATCGGTGCTTATCCAAAGGGGGAAATCCGTCGTGTAGGTGGAGCCGAACACCAGCATGGTATCCCCGACGACGCAAACCGCCGGCGCACAGAGGTCGTCATAGCTCCGCGCGCGCTGGGCTGCATTCAGGAAAGAGTGATCGATAAAATGCCACCGGAGCATATCGCTGCTCCACCAGTATCCGTGCTGGTTGGTGGAGAACAGGTAATAGTCGTTCCTGTACAAGACGATGGCCGGGTCGGCCGTGGTCCTGTGCCGTCCCCATCGCGTGAAATCCGGGATGGGACAGTATCCGTAGTCCAGGTTTACCGGGTTGCAGTAGCTGCGGGGCTCAGGCTCCCGCGGCTGAGCCGGAAGGTGGGCGGCGGTGAACAGCACCGCCGCCGTGACCAACCAGGGTTTCCATGACAAGGTCATCTCGTGGTATCTTTGGGTATAACTGACATCATACGTCTTCTTCTCGGTCTTGCCCGGCCTCCCCTTAGGGGATACCCGGCCCCCCGGAAATCCAGGGCCGCCAGCCCCTGGCGGATCTCCGGGCAGCTCATAAAAAGTGTCCAGCACAGCCCGCTGCGGTAGTTTTCGATCATCACCAGCTGGGGACCCTGGTCGATCGCCAGGTAGGCGTCGGCAAACCAGCCGTCATCCAGGCGGAAAGCATCCCGGAAGCCATAAGGCCCCCAGAGGCGGTCACCCAGCTGATAATACATGAACCGCAACGCGGCCATACTGGCCTGCGGCGTAAAGGGCAGCGATGACAGGGCTGCCGTCGGGCTGAGTACGCCGTTGTCGGCCGTCGGGGAATGCACCGCGTAACCCTGGTCCTTGTCGTCACTGGCCGTAAGCCCCCAGCAGCTGTCGCTGTATCCATAGTGGGCGCCGGGGTTGGCTATCGCATAACGGTACTGGATGGCCGCCTGCGCGCTGTCCTGGGTCCAGTAATGCGCATACCGGTCCTCCAGGCCGCGGGGATCCAGTCCCAGAAACGAATAGTGGGCGAAAAACATCGGTCCCCCGTAATCCGGGCCCAGGGGAAGGGGTATACCGAAAAAGATCTTCCCGTTGGCCATGCTTCCCTGCCCGGCCCAACCCTGGTGGTACACCGAAGGCGGCAAGGGGTCGACCGGCGCCGACGCCGCCAGCACATAGGTGATCAGCGCTTCGTTCCAGCCTTTCACGGGCAGGTTCAGCGCCCAGCCGTGCACCGGGCTCCAGTGCCAATACAGCTGCTGTTGTCCGTCCCGGCGAAACCAGTTCCAGTCCACCGCCGTCCACAGGGCGTTGATATCCGCCCGCAGGGCCGTTTCCGCCGCATCGCTGCCGTTAAAGAACTGCCGCACGCACAAGAGGCCCTGCATGAGATAAGCCGTTTCCACGAGGTCTGCCCCGTCGTCCTGCGGGCTGAAAGGTATGGTGGCCCCTGTGGCCCCGTTGACCCAATGTGCGAAGGCCCCGTGATAACGGCTGCACCGCGTCTTCAGGAAGCCGACGATACGCTGCACCCTGGCCAGGCCCTCTGTACGGGTGATAAAGCCGCGGTGGATGCCCACCAGCAGGCCCATCAATCCGAAGCCGGTACCGCCTGTAGTGCATAGATCCCCCGAGCCTGTTCTTTCTCTCGCCATGCCCGATACCGGGTGAGCCATGTCCCAGAAGTAGGCGAAGGTCCGATGCTGTACCCGGGTGAGCAGTGCCGAATCCGGTATCCGCGGAAACTTGTCTGCCGAGTCGATGGCGGCCCTCAGGTCCAGCCGCAGGGCGGCGCTGAGGTGTCCGCCCTGCGTCGAGGACAAGGCGGCGCTGCCGGTCAAGGCATACGCTTCGAGCGGGCGCAGGCTGTCCTGGGGATGCAGGGTGACGGCGCTGTCCCCCCGGCTGAACGACACGGAATAAGGCAGCGGGCTGCCCGCGCTGCCCGACAACCGAAGGCCTCCGGGCAGGCTTTCCCTGTCCAGGGCCGCATTGAACCGCAGGGTAATGGAAGCCCCCCGCGGCACCCCACGGTAGCTGAGCCCCTCACCTATCCCCGGCACCTCGGCACCCACCAGGACCAGGGCAGGCACCACGGTGTCTCCGCTCCCCGGCCCGGGGTCGCCGGCCTGCCGGCATCCCGCCAGTCCAGCAGCCAGGATCAGCAAGGCCCATCGGATATGCAAGCCATGACTCATCGCCGTCTTTCATAAACGTGGACAGGCCTGATCCCCGCACAGGTCAGCTTCCACCCGGTCATTTCCCTTTTCCTTGCAGCACCACCAGGGCGTTCACTTCCTCCGGCGTGAGGGCCTTGTCATACACCCGCACCTCATCCAACTGCCCGGTGAGAAAGCTGGCCCAGCTCTGTGCGCTGGCGCCGCTCGTCTGGCTGGGCGTCGTCATGAAGGGCGGCGCCCCGAAGACGATCTTTCCCGCATTCGTCATTTTCAGGGGGCCAAATCCGGCCTGCGTAATCGTGCTGACCACGGCGCCGTTCACATACAACTTATAAGTCGAGCTGCCTGCATCGTAGGTGATCGTCATGTTGACCCAGCGGTCGAACAGGTTCACCACCCCGTCGCTGGCAAAGGTCATGTCGGCGCTCCCGTTGTACAGGTGGGTGCGTACTTTCCCGTTATCGTTGCTGCTTCCGTTCTCAAAGAATACCTCGATATTGCCCCAGAAACCGTCTGTTTTGGTCAGGGAAAACACATCAATGATGCCGGTGGACGGGGGCGGGGTATTGACCCATAGGGAGAGGGTGAGACTGGTCACCGCCGTCAGGGCGGAGGCCGGGCTCGCCAGCACATAGCTGTTGAGGGCCCCCTGCAGGGCCTGGCCCTTGAAGCCGTTGGCGAAGCTGGTGCCGGTGTTCTCTCCGGAGGTGCCGCTGACACTATCGGTCAGCCCCCCGTCAAAGGCCCAGTAACCCACGAGGTTGCCGGGAGCGATCTGGTCGCTGCCGCTGAAGCCGCTGACGCTAAACTCCGGGGCATAACTCTTGGGATCGAAGCGCTTGTAGCAACCGCCCAGCGCCAGTATGGCCAGCAGGGCTGACAGCCCGCTGATGATGACATATTTCATGGTCATTCGGTTTTAAGGTTAGTAACCGGGATTCTGGGTCAGGACACCCGAGCTTAGCGCAATTTCACTTTCCGGGATGGGCCATACTTCGTTCTTGCCGGCCTTCCACCCCAGGGGACCGAAGACTTCCGCTCCCCTGCCCTGACGGATGACGTCGAAATACCGGTCAAATTCCATGGCCAGTTCTACACGCCGCTCATGCCAGATAGCCTTGCGCAGCGCTTCCTTGTCGGTGGTCGTGACGTCGGGCAGCACACCGGCCTGTCCATCCCTGGCCCTGGCCCTCACCTTGTTCAGCGAAGTCAGGGCTTGCGCCGTCTGGCCCTGTTCATTGGCGGCCTCTGCATTCATGAGCAGGACCTCCGCGTAACGGATGACCCGGATGTTTTGCTGGCAACCTTCGTTGTATCCCGAGACGAACATGCTGAAAGGCACATAAGATTTCTGGTTGTACATGGGGTTAGGCACCGTG
>CBINPH010000281.1:0-4465 GCA_966252445.1 uncultured Chitinophagaceae bacterium
AGCCCCAGACGTCGGTGAGCAGCAGGTCGCGCGAGAGCACGCGGCCGCGATGTTCGACGAGGTACTGCAGCAGCAGGAACTCCTTGGCGGTGAGCTGCACGTCTTCTCCGTTCACCTGCACGACGAATGGATGTTTTTCATCGTGCGCGACTTCAAAATATACTTCACCGCTCATCTCCACCCGGCGTTCTCCGTCCCCGAATACCATAGGATACCGTATCGAGGATTCGGCATTCAGCCAGACGCGCGTACCATCCGACAGGGTCAGGCGGTACTGGCCTCCGCGGGGGGTGGCCAGGGTATTGTAGGCCAACGCTCCCTGCTTAGCGTCGCCGCCCGGGGGGGTATACGAGAGCAGCCCGCTGTCCAGCTTCAGGACCTGGATGCCCGACTGGCTCGCCAGCTGCCCGATGCGGGCGCTGTCCAGCACGATCATCTTTCCACCCGCTAGGGTGAGCACCGCCTTGTTGCCGCCCGGTGCGATGTCCACCACCTGACTCGGCGCCGGGAGCGGCAAGGGCCTCATCCGCCAGTGCCGATAGGCCATGCTGCCTGCCACCAGCAACAGGACGGCTGCCGCGGCCCGGAGCCAGGTCCTACGCCGGGACGGCCGGAGCCGCACCCCGGGCTCCCTGTCGAGGATGCGGGAAAACATGGCATCCCAGTCCACCGCGTTCTCCTGCCCCGCTGTTTCTGCCGTACGGGCGAAAACGGCCAGGATTTCCTTTTTCAGTGCATCACCGCCTTCCATGCGATCCACGCGGAAAAACAACTCCCGCACTTCTCTGCCGGTAGCCTTGCCTTCCACAAACCGCCTGAACAGATAAGCCACCCGCTCATGCCCGCTGCGTAAACCCATATCCTTGGTATAATTGAAGCCTGTCTCTGTAGAATGAGCCTGGAAAAAGCCCTATGGAGTAAGGGGGAGAAAAATTTATGCACCAAGGGTGAAGCCTCAGAAGAAACGGGACCCGCAGACCAGCACCAGCAGGGGACCCAGCTTGGCGATCCTGGTCCGGATATGCCGCAGGGCCAGCTGCAGGTGCTTGCGGACCGTCAGCTCGGAAATATGCAGATGAGCGGCGATCTCCCGGTGGCTCATCCCCGCTTCCCTGCTCAGGCGATAAGCCCACTGCCGCTGAGGCGGCAGCTCGGCGACCGTCTCCTCCACCAGCTGTCTCATCTCCTTGAGCGTGAAGCGCTGTTCCGTTTCATTTTCTTCGGGGCAACTGCGCTGCGCCAGGGCTTCGACCAACGCGCTGCGGGCAGCCGTCTGCCGCAGCCAGCGAAAGGCCTTGTGGTAAGCGATGGTGAATATGTAGGCGGAAGGATTGTCGACATCCCGCAACTTCTCGCGGCTTTCCCACAGGCTGGTGAATATTTCCTGGACGACGTCCTCAGCGGCTCCCGGGGAGCGGGTGATTTTCAGGGAGGCTGCATACAACCGGGAACGGAAGGCGTCAAAGACCCTCCGGAAGGCGGTGGGATCACCGTCTGCAATACTTTCGAACCATATTTTCAATTCTGCTGTGTCGAAGTCTTGCGTCATCGGCTAACTGCGTTATTCTGGTCTTAAAGATAATCAAAGCCCAAAATATATCTATGCCATCGCCTGCAAACAGGGGCTGCCTGCCCGTTCAGGGCGTCCGGAGGGAGGGGCGCTCGCTGTCCTGCTGCATATGCCGGGGCAGCCGGAAGACCCGTCCTTCCCGGTCCGAAAAATACAAGGTCGATGGCGAGGGGCGCCGCCCGTTCCCGTCGGCCCAGAAAGCATAAAAACCGGGATCGGCATGCACGGGACGCCGCGGATAAGCATGGTTCCGCCGGCTGCCGGGCACCATGTTCCGGACCCGTGTCCTGTGCCGTCCCTGGTCGATGCCCGTCCAGAGCACGATTTCCCCGCCCGTGTTGCAGGGCTGCGGTCCGATGTAGGGGCGATGATGCGCCAGGTACCGTCTTCCTCTATATACAATGACCCCAGATCATAATTGTGGTCGCTGCTCGTAATCGGCAGGATCTCCCAGCGGCTTCCCGTCCAGCGGGCGGTATACCAGCGGCGGGGACCGTTCTGCGGGCCGGGCTCCCAGCCCCGGCTCAGTTCATACAGGATGACCGGTTGACCGTCCCGGTCGTAATTCAGGTCATTGATATACACCTTCCATCCTTCCGAGGCAGGATTGTCTATGCGACGCTGGGGAAGAGAAAGCGCTTTTCCTGCGGCATTCCGCCAGCGCTTTCCGAAATCATCGGTATACACATAATACAGGTTGGCGCGGTAGTCCAGCCCCGCACCCAGTTTCCTGTCGGGATGATAGTTGAAGGCCGTGCCGATGCGCTTCCCCCACATGCCGCCGCTCTGGTAATGTCCCTGCGCTATATTGGCGATGTCTTGCCAGGCCGACCAATGGACGCCGTCGGGGCTGGTCATGAACGCAGCCACGCGGCAATCTTTCTTCCCCGAGTGCATGGCCGGCAGCGTATAATGGGTGAACAGGGCCAGGAATCCGCAGGCCGGATCATAGAAAGCCAGCAGGTAGGAAAAGTTATTCAGGGGCGCTTCCCGCCCGTCTTCTTCTTTGACGGGATGGACATTCTCGAAACGGGTTATGTCATAGGGCCTGACACTGTGGTGGATGAAGGACGGCCGGCCCCGTCCGTGCGCATTGGAGAACAGCCAGAGATAGCCATCCCTGTCTATCTGCAGCGCCGGATTGTCGTGCGCGTCGGGAGTATGCTTGTCCAGCACGATCGTCCGCCGGGACACCTCACCCGTGCGGTGGTCGTAGTAGACTACCTCATGGTACAAGGTCTTTCCTGCCGTATCCGAACCGCCATAGCAGAAGAACGTCTTCTGCAAGTCGGGCGCATAGACCCTGTCAAGGTCCAGGGGCGAGCACCCGCAGTACCTGGCCTCCATCCACACCGGCGCCGAAGGACACCTGACCTGCCACCTGGTTCCCGGCGTACAGGCGGATGTCTGCCGATGAGGCGCCCTCGATGTGCATCAGCTTGCCGTAGGCAGGACCAAAGACGCGGGGAAAGAAAAGCCCCTGTCGCACATTACGCAGCAGGTAGCCCAGGGCAAAGGGTCCCGGGGAGGCAGGTGAAAAGCCGCAGCGGCTGAGGGACAACTGCTGCACGTCATCCGCTGCAAGAAACGGTCTTGTTTCGCCGGGGGGCGTTTCGATCACGATATCCCTCAGGTCTACATCCTGGGCATGGCGGATGAAAAAGCCGGCAGCAGGCAGCGTCTGCCCGAACATGCGGTTCTCGGGATAGCCGCGCGTGTTCTCCGGGATGCTGTCCAAGGGGGGAGCGGCGGGTGCCGCCGCGCGGCTCACCATGCGCAGGTCATGTATGCTCACCCCCTGCACCGGCACCCCGGGGATGCCCGCAATGATGTTGCACATGCGGCTCGCACTGGTGGCGATGACGTCGCTGATGATGATCTGCTTCAGGCTGCCGGCAGGCTGGCGGCGGTCGCCCAGGCGGATGAAGATGGGTGTCTGCACCGACCGCATCGTGATGTGCGACACATTGATTTGCCGGGACTGCCCGCCATCCACATCTTCTATGGCTATGCCCGAAATCACGGTGCGGTCTGCAGCAATGCCCGTCAGGGTGCGCTTCCAGTGCCGGATATTGTCCTCGCTGGCGGCATGAATGGCGATGTTACTGATGTTGATGTTCCGGAAGCCCGCCGTAGACGCTGTACCCATTTTGATGGCGTTGCAATTGGATGCAGCCACGCAGTTGCTGATGGTGACGTTCTCGCAGGGCTCCTCCCGTTCGCTCTTCAGGCAGATGGCATCATCGTCGGTGTCGAAACGGCAGTTGGTGACCACGACGTTGCGGCTGTCGATGTCTATGCCGTCGTTGTTCCAGTTGGCATGCGCATATACCGAGACGCCGGTGACGAGCACCCCGTCGCAGCCGGAATACTTCTGCGTCCAGAAGGCAGGGGCGCGCAGGTGGATGTCCTGCACACGCACTTCCCTGCATCCGACAAAGAACACCAGCATGGGCCGGCCACGTCCATTGTCCCCTTTCTGGAAGGCCGCCGCACCGCCGTTGCCGTCCAGCGTGCCATGCCCGCTGAGCGACACCTGTTCCAGGTTCTCGGCGATGATCAGCGCCGGTGTGCGGTGCACCTCCTGGTAATCGCCGATATCGTCGGACCCTTTGAGCACCGCGCCTTCTTCCAGGACGAGGTTGACATGGCTTTTCAGGTGAATAGTGCCGGAAACAAAGACGCCTGCCGGGACGATCACCCGTCCCCCGCCGGCGGCCGCACAGCTGTCCACCGCCTGCTGGATCGCCTGCGTATTGACGGTGTGGCCATCGCCCCGGGCGCCATAACGGAGGATGCTGATGTCGCCGGCGGAGGCCGCGCTGCAGATCAAGGCCAGGGCCATGACGGCCAGGAGATGCCGGGCGCTGCTGCGGGTGAAGTTCATGATGTTCA
>CBINPH010000282.1:0-4465 GCA_966252445.1 uncultured Chitinophagaceae bacterium
CACTCAGGCAGCAGCTGTGGTCGTTTATTTGATTCAGTCCTTCACTCATGGTCAGGGGTTGTCATGCATATTGTTGATCAGCCGTAACAAATTGCGTTTGCCGTTCTGGATATGGCTTTTTACCTGGAGCATGGAATAACCGGTCAGTTCGGATACTTCCTGATAAGATTTTTTATTCAGGTAAAAGAGCCGGATACAGGTCTGCTGGGCTGTGTTCAGCATGCCCAGGGCCTTCTCCAGATGGTCATATTGTTGCTCCATGGCCAGCAGGCGCTCCTCCGTGTTCTCCTGCTCGTCAGGCCACTGGTCGTGGATCGGCTCCACATGGATGTGCCGGGTCTTGCGCAGATGCATCAGGCAGTGGTTCTTCGTCACCTGGTATAGCCATGACTTGAAATAACTGATGTGATGCCGGGGCACCTCCTTGAGCACTTTCAAGCAGATCTGTTGGGTGTGGTCCCGGGCATCTTCCGTGTTTTTGAGGTACTTCATGCACACCCCGAAGATCAGGTGGGTGTAGCGGGACAACAGGACACCCAAGGTGTCGATGCGGCCATCCCTCCGGTACTGTTCCAACAATTCCTGATCTGTCATTGCTTAAATTTACCAATCTTTTTCATGGGACGTATTTTAGCTCGATTTCCATAAAACGGGGGTGGCACCCCGCATGGCCGCCATCGCCGGAGGCGATAGCCGGGAAGCAAGGGCAGGAAGGACGGGGCGGGGGAGGGTAGGGCCGGCGATGGCCTCCAAAAAATATTGTATCTTGGACCCCGCATCGGAAAGCCCCTCCTCACTTGATGACCGATGGCGACTGTCACCAATCAGCGTTCTTATGGCCCATGGTATTTGCGTAGTGCCGGTGATGCCCCTGCGGGCAGAACCTTCCCACCAAAGTGAAATGATCAGCCAGCTGCTCTTCGGGGAGGCCTTTTCCATCCTGGATACCGCTCAGGGCGGTTGGATTCGCATACGTAACCAGTACGATCATTATGAAGGCTGGGTGACCGAGGGACAAACTTCCTTCCTGGAAGAAGAGCAGTTTGACGAGCCCACGGTGGAATATACGGGTGAACTGCTGGCTGAGGTGATGGTCAGCGGCCACCCCATGCACGTGCCCCTGGGAAGCTTTTTGAAAGGCATGCGCCACGGGGAAATGCAATGGGGCAAGGTGAACGTCGTCTACAAGGGCAAGCCCTGGAAACCGGATCACCCGCGGATCAGCGAGAAGCTGATCCGGGAGGCGGCCTTCCCTTTCCTTAACACGGCGTATCTGTGGGGCGGGCGCTCCGCCTTCGGGTTGGACTGTTCGGGATTTTCCCAGACGGTCTACCGGCTGCTGGGGCACGCCTTGCCCAGGGATGCCTGGCAGCAGGCCGCATGCGGGGAGCCCCTCAGCTATGCGTCCATGGCCCGCTGCGGAGATCTGGCTTTTTTCGAGAACGACGAAAAGAAGATCACCCACGTGGGGATCATGCTCAATGAATTCGAGATCATCCATGCGGCCGGCAAGGTGCACGTGGACAAATTGGATGGAGAGGGGATCATCCATGCGGAATCCGGGCAACGCACCCACCGCCTGGCCATGATCCGCCGTTATTTCTGAAGGCCCTGTGCTTAGCCCCCATTTTCGGCTTCCACCAGCTTCTTGATCTCTTCCAGCACGGGACTCCAGCCCAGGCCGTTGTTGTAGCAATCCTGATAGCGCCTTTCCCCGTCGGCGACGCCGGCGAAGTCCCCCTGGGAAACCTTCAGGGTGGTCAGCCCGTCTTTTTCCGTAAGGGTATAGGTTACCGTGACATAATTCTCGGGGATGTCCTCCATGTCGGCAAGGGGGTCGATCGTCGTGTAGGCCAGTAATTTGCCCGGCCGGATGTCCAGGATCTGGCCTTTGACAAACACCGTTTCCTGTCCCTCCAGCATTCCCTTCCAAAGCAGGGCGTCCCCAGGCTGCCAGCCCGATACGGCTTCGCAGCCAAACATGTATTTTTTGGTCTTTTCCGGGTTCGTCAAGGCATCCCACACCGCGGCGGCAGTGCCCTTGATATCGATCTCGTTGCGGACGGTCATGTCTTTAGCCATAGCAGCTTGTTTAGTGTTCTTCTATCAGTTTTTTGATGGTTTCAAGCACCGACATCCAGTTTTTTACCGACTGGTCGCGGCTTTCTTCCGTGGGACAGTTGTCCTGCGTGACCTGTAGCCTGGTGCCTCCATCGCCGGCATGCAGCGATTCCGTGACCTGCGCGTAGTTCTCGGGCACATCGGGCGTACCCGAGAGGCTGCTCCAGTAGGTGAACGAGAGACATTCTTCCGGCCGGAAGACCAGGATGGTACCTTTATCCTCGTAAGCTTTTCCTTCCCATGCTCCGTGAAAGCGGATGGGATGCCCTTCCTGCCAGTCGGTCTCGACCCGGGTGCCAAAAAAATAGCGGCTGATCCATACCGGACTGACCAGGACCTCCCATACGCGGGCCGGTGAGGCTTGGATGAGTACCTCAGCCACGGCCGTGAACGTTTTTTCCATATAGCGGGGTTTTGCGCGAACGGCGTCAGGTGATTCCGTTCCCAGGGTTCAAAGATAAGGGCCCGGGATATGGCGGCATTGCCCATAACGGAGAAAAGCTAATAAATACGGGAGATAGGCCAGTAGGGGTTGATACTCAAGATTTTACCGACTGGCCGGGCGGGATGCCGAATTTTTTCTTGAAAGCGTTGTTGAAGTGCTGGGGGGATGCATAGCCCAGTTCGAAGGCCACCTCCGCAGCCGTCTTGTCGCTGTCACGCAGCAGGCGGCGGGCCTTCAGCAGGCGTTGCTCGGTCAGGTAACCGAAAACGGTGGTATGGAACAGTTCTTTGAACCCTCTTTTGAGCTTGTATTCGTTGATGCCTACCTGCCGGGCAATCTCCGACAGGGTAGGGGGACTGTCCAGGCGCTCGTGGATAAGATCCCGGGCGGCGGCGATCCGCTCGCGGTCGGCGGGGCCCCGCAGGCAGCTTTCCTGGGGCAGGGAGGCGGTCTGGCAAGATTCCGCCGCCCGCACCAGGAGTTCTGTGCTCTTGGCGGTAAGAAACAATTTTTTCATGTGGCCCTCGTAAGGGCATTGCCTGATCTGGTTGATGACCTCGAGGATGCCACCGTCTATGGGACCCCAGACCGGAGAAAGGATGGCGTTGCGTCCGGCGGCAACGTGGTCGCTGAAGCGTTTTAACAGCGCAGTGCCTTCACCGGCCAACTGGAGAAACCGGTCCCTTGAAAACTGGATACCGAAGGTTTCCAGGACCAGGGTCCTGTTGTACACCTCCATATCGAAGGGATGGGCATACAGGATGTTGTGATGCCCGCCGATCAGGTGATAGGTGGTCCCCAGGGGCTTCCAGTCGAAACTGTAGTTGCCCCGGAGCCCGACATGCAGGCGGACCACATCGTCCCTGCCGGACGAAGAGAAACTGGTGAGCTCTGTAAACGTGGAAACGGCGTGGGCGAGGCGGATATCGTCACATGTCCAAAAGCGAGCCCGCATCTCGCCCCGGCCCCCGGCCAGCATGCTGCGCTCTTCCATGATGCAAGGTTAAAATTGGCCATATCCCATCAGGCCTAGGCAAGATAAGGTTTTCCTCGCAAAGCGGGGAGCCGGACGGGCGCTCTTTCCGGGAAGCCCCGGAGGAAAGTATACAGGGGAAGCTGGGCTCAGTGGTCCCTTTCGTAAAGATATTTCTCGTAATTCTTGTCCTGGTGGTTCTTGTTGCTGTCGAAATAGACATTGCAAAAATGCCCCAGCAGGAAAATGCCCCAGCCGGAAGTGAACCAGGCGGGCCAGGGATATGTACTGCCATGCGAAGCTTTGTCCGCCTGCAGGTAAACGATCCACATGATCGTGATGGCGATGGCGAACAGGATGGCGTTGATCAGCAGATAGGTCTTCGAAGGTCCTTTGTAGGTAGTGTCGCTCATGATATCGGAGGCTCTGTACCGCACAAAGATAGCGAAACTTCATTTTTTCCGGAAAAATATCATCCTTCCATGATGCGGTTGCCTACCCAGACGAAACGCCGCACCACGAAGTCGGGTGTGGTGAAGCCGGCATTGCCGGCAGGGTTGCCTCCCGTGACATGGAAATCGGAAAACGCCGCATGCTGGTTGACCCATACCGGTCCGCGGAGATTGAAGGTGACCGGGACGAAGACGCTGTTCATCGCGGCGGTGATCTCGGCGATCCGCGCCGGGTCTGTGGCATACGCCGCGCAGGTAATGGCTCCTTCGCGCAGGGCCAGTTCGCGGGCCCGCGCCAGGGAATCGGCGGTGTCGGTGGTCCGCACCAGCACGATGGCCGGCCCGAACAATTCCCCCGGGAGGGCCAGCCCCTCGTCCGCCTCCAGCGTCCATATCGAGGGGGAGCGTGTACGGGCCCGGGGATATCCCTCCTGGGCGACAGGAGCGCCTTCCAGCACCAGGGTCCCCCGCCCG
>CBINPH010000283.1:0-4452 GCA_966252445.1 uncultured Chitinophagaceae bacterium
ACGTGCAGGCGGAAGGCATAGACCTGCTGGCCTGCTCGGCGCACAAGATGTATGGCCCCAAGGGTGTGGGCGCCCTGTACCTGCGCCGGCGCAACCCGCGGGTGAAGGTGCAGCCGCAGCTGGACGGGGGAGGGCACGAAAAAGGGTTCCGCTCCGGCACCTTGAATGTGCCGGGCATCGTCGGCTTCGGCGAGGCCTGCCGTTGCTGCGCCCAGGATATGCAAGGGGAGCAGCAACGCCTGCGCCGCCTGCGGGACCGCCTGGAAGAGGCCCTTACCGCCCTGGAGGGCGTGCAGGTCAACGGTCACCGGACGCAGCGCCTGGCGGGCACGGCCAACCTGGCCTTTGCAGGCCACCGGGCTTCCGACCTGCTGTCCGGGCTGAGCGGGCAGCTGGCCCTGTCCGCGGGCTCCGCCTGTACCTCCGCGCTGCCCGAACCTTCCCATGTCCTGCTCGCGATGGGGTTGCCGGAAGCCCTGGCCTCTGCGTCTCTCCGCTTCAGCCTGGGGCGGTTTACCACCGATGAAGAGGTGGAGCTGGCCATCAGCGCTGTACGGCGGGTTCTGGAGCAGGCTTAGCCCAGGCAGGCAACGCCCTGTCCCATACGGGCGGCCTGCCGTGCCGGCCGAAGGCGGATGCGCATGTGGTAACCGGGAAAATCGTAATTTTGCATGCTGGACGGGTTGGAGGCATCCGGTCCGTCCCCGAAACACCAAAACCCTAAAGCCATGATATTTATAAGCGAAAAGGCCAAAGAAAGGGTTCTCCGGCTCCGGGAGGAAGACCATCTCGGCGAAGACAGCTTCCTGCGCGTCTCCGTGGTGGGCGGTGGCTGCTCGGGCCTGAGCTACCAGATGAAATTCGATACCCAGAGCACCCCTGAAGACCAGGTTTTCGAGGACAAGGGCATGAAGCTGGTCACAGACATCAAGAGCCTGCTCTACCTCTACAATACCACCCTGAATTTTTCTGACGGATTGAACGGCAAGGGTTTTTTCTTCGAGAACCCCAACGCCACCCGCACCTGCAGCTGCGGCGAAAGTTTCGCGGTATAAGGCCCCTGCGCCCGGCGTAGCTTCTCTGCCGGAACGCCTGCTCCTGCGGAGCCCCCGCCTGTAGGCTTCGCAGCCGCCCGGCCTGTCCCCCTTTTCAGCCATCCATACGCCGGCCCCGTTCCGGCAGCCCTCCCGGACTCCGGCGTTTGTAAATTTTTGGTTAATGATTAAACAAACGTTTAGTTTAATCAAACATTTGTTTAATTTTGCGCCCTGATCAACCTCCTGGGATATGGCTTTGAGCGAAAAACAGCTGCAGATCCTGGATGCAGCAGAAGAGCTGTTTGCCGACAAAGGTTTTGAAGGTACCTCCGTCCGGGATATCGCGCAGCGCGCGAAGATAAACGTGGCGATGATCTCCTATTACTTCGGATCAAAGGAGAAGCTGCTCGAAAGCCTCATTACGCACAGAACCGCCCAGACCAGCATGGTTCTGGAAGGCCTGATCCATGATCATGACCTGGATCCCTGGGAGAAGGTCACCCGCATCGTCGACTACTATGTAGATAAGATGATCGACCAGCACCGCCTGCATACCATCCTGAACAGGCAGATATCGATGATCCAGGACGAAGCCATCACCGAACTGCTCATTGGCATCAAACGGCGCAATACGGCGATGATCAGCGAGATCATTGAAGAAGGACAGCGGAAGGGGATCTTCCGCAAGGTGGACGTCAGCCTCACCATCGGCACGGTCATGGGTACCATCAGCCAGGTCTCCATGTCCAGGCCATTCTACGGCAGCCTCATGAAGATCGCCCCGGGGGACACCCTGACGTATTTCAGGAAGATCCGCCGCCGCCTGAAGGCTCATCTCAAGTCATTGCTGAAGGCTCACTTGGACATAAAAAATGATTTACCGTAATATGATCATGATGACACATGCACGGGGGCGCCGCGCGACGGCATCCCTTTTTCGCCCCGGCCGCTTATGGCTGCTGGCGGCCCTTCTTCCCTGGGCGATGGCTGCCCGGGCGCAGGACAGCACCCGTCTTTCCCTGGCCCATGCCCTGGAACTTGGCCTGGCGCACAGCAAATCACTGACCCTGTCCCAATCGAAGGTCGATGAGGCCCTGGCGCAATACGAGCAGGCCCTGGACCACAGGCTGCCCACCATCAAGGCCAGCGCCATGGCCAGCGAGGCGTTCATCCCTACCCGCAAATTCCAGCTCAAGGGCGTGATGGATGAACCCATGCGCCTGCCTTCGACGAGCAGCGTCTACCTGGGCACCCTGAGCATCAATGAAGCCATTTTTGCGGGCCACAAGCTGCGCTATGCCCGCCAATCCGCTGACCTGGCGCGGAAAATTGCCGGCCTGGACATGCAGCATGACCGCCAGGAGATCCTCCTCAGCCTCCTGGAATCGTACATCAACCTGTATAAGATTGATGAGAACCTGCGTATCGTAGCGCTCAACAAACAGGATGTGGAGGGGCGGCTCACCGAGACGGTCAAATTTAAGGAACAGGGCCTGGCGACCGAGAACGATGTGCTGCGCTTCCAGCTGCAAAAAGCCAACGTGGAGCTGACCGAAATCGACCTCCGTCACAACCGGGAAATCGCCAATTACGCCCTGGACCTGTTGCTGGGTTTGCCCGGGACCACGACCATCGTTCCCGACAGCGCGAGCATATTCGGCGCCGCCGGGCCCGCGGTGGGCGCCCCCGCAGCGCTGGAACAACAGGCCCTGGACAACCGCCGGGACCTGGCTACGTACCAGCTCCGCCACGAGCTCAGCGGGATGGAGATCAAAGACCTGCAGGCGGACAAGCTGCCGACCCTGGGCGTCGGCGCCAACCTGTACTACCTGAACCCCAACAAGTCTTTTGTGCCGCCTTCGTATGGCTTTCTGGTGCCGGTGACGTTGGGGCTCAACCTCGGCTGGAATATTTCGAGCCTGTATACCACGGGCCACCGCGTCCAGGAGGCCAAAGTACGGCAGCAGCAGGTGCTGACGCAGCAGGGGATGGCCCAGGACCAGGTGCGCAACGAGGTCCGCGCCGGATACCACCATTATCGCCAGGCGTTGCAGCGCATCGAGATCCTGCATACCGCCGTAGACCAGGCCCGGGAGAACGACCGGATCATGGAGCTCAAGTACCAGAACCAGCTGGCCACCTCTACGGACAGGATCGACGCCCAGAGCATGTTGTACCAGTCCCTGATCAACCTCACCCTGGCCCAGGCCGATGCCCGGCTGGCCTATTTCCGGCTGATGGAATCGGCGGGACTGCCGCCCCCGGTGCCGGGTTTTAACGCCCATGCCCAATAACCCTGTATCTTTTAAAATCGCACAATCATAATGGAAAAGGAAAAGAATACCCCCCGCAGGAAGCGCTTGTCGCCGAAGAGGATCATCCCGCTGATCCTCGTGCTGGTCCTGGTCGGCGGGATCATTTTTGGCGTCAAGGAGTACCTGTACTACAAGCACTTCGTGACCACCGACGATGCCCAGATCGACGGCGACATCAGCCCCGTCGTCGCCAGGGTCGGCGGATATGTACGGGAGATCCGCTTCCAGGATAACCAACGCGTACAGGCGGGGGATACCCTGGTGGTGCTGGATGACCGCGACTATCGTCTTCAGCTGGAACAGGCCGCCATCGAAGCCGCCCGCCAGAGCCGTCATGTGTCGGAGGCCGCAGTGCTGGCCACCCGGGCAGGCACGGCCACGGCACGAGCCAACGTGGCGGCGGCGCAAGCCAAGCTGTGGGAGGCCGAACAGCAGTACAACCGCTACAAGAACCTGTATGATCAGCAGGCCATCACCAAGGCACAGTTCGATGCCGTCACCACCGAGAAGACGGCTGCCGAGGCTGCCCTCCAGGCCGCCAAGAGCCAGGAGGCCGTGATCCTGCGGCAGATCGGCACCTCCCGCCAGCAGGTCGGCGTGGCGGCTTCCCGGATCACCGTCGAGGAGGCGGCCGCGGATGTCGCCAGGTTGCAGCTCTCCTATACGGTGATCACCGCACCCGTGTCGGGCATCGTGTCCAAGCGCAACATCCAGCTGGGACAGCTGGTGCAGGCCGGTCAGAGCATGTTCGCCATCGTGATCGACAGCAACCTGTATGTCCCGGCCAACTTCAAGGAGACCCAGCTGGCCCAGATGCAGCCGGGCCAGCCCGTAGAAGTGGACGTGGACGCCTTTCCCGACCATCCTTTCCAGGGCCGGGTCGAGTCCTTTTCCGGGGCCACCGGCGCCAAGTTCTCCCTGCTGCCCCCGGACAATGCCACAGGGAATTTTGTCAAAGTGGTCCAGCGCATGCCGGTGCGTATAGCGCTTCCCGAGCTGCCGGCCGACTGGCGCGCGAAACTGCGCCCGGGCCTCAGCGTCAATGTCAAAGTAAAAGTCAAATAACCACAGGCCGGCCCCCGGGGGCCGGCCGCACCCAG
>CBINPH010000284.1:0-4430 GCA_966252445.1 uncultured Chitinophagaceae bacterium
CCGTCCTGGTCCGTGACAGTGCCTTCGGTGGTGCCTTGCCGCTGTACCGTCACGCCGATCAGCGGCTGCCCGCCTTCAGCGGACACCACTGTTCCTGTTACCGTGGCCTGGGCCCAGCCATACTGGGCGCCTCCTGCGAGACAGAGGCAAAGGAGGCCTAGCAATCGCAGTGCACGCTCGCTCATGCACCGCCGCAAGTAGATTTTCATCATTGTCGTTTTACGTATTTAGAAAATATGGTTCAGCGTGAGGCCGCTGCAGGCGGCCCGTTATTTGGTCTTGAGCAGGTTGCGGTGGCCGCAATACTCAGAGACGGATGGGATAATCGGTAATGATGCCGTCCACGCCCATATCCTTGAGGCGGGCCATGTCCTCCGGCTCTTCCACTGTCCAGGGAAGCACTTTCATGCCCCGGGCATGGCATTGCTGCAAAAATCCGGGGTTGACCAGATGGAACTCCGGGTTGTAGAAAGCGGGATCAAAGCCCAGCGCCTGGAGGTTGCCGTCCAGCGTGGCTTTTTTGTCGCCTGTCAGGAAGCCCAGGGGAATCGCGGGATAATCCCTGTGCAGGATCTGCAGGGGACGCATGTCGAAAGACTGGATGATGAGCCGCCCGGACAAGGCCTTAAGATACGGCTTGAGCGCAGCCATCATGATCCGCATATAGGTTTCCGGGTCGGGCTGTTCACGGCCGTCGGAGGAAGCACCGGATTTGATTTCCAGCAGGTATATCGCCGGCGCCTTCCTGCTGTGGCGGGTGAACGCCTCTATGGAGTCGATCATTTCCGTCATCAGCGGCGCATAGGTCTTCAGGCGTTGCTGCTGGGGGAAGGCGGGATAGGGCTTTTCTCCGATAATGAATTTCCGGATATCGGCATAATCCATCTGGTAGAAAGTATAGCGATGCCGTGCGGCCTTGGGGATATCACTGCCATCCGGCATGGTGGTATAGTCGGGGTTGAACGAGGCATCATGATAGATGACCACCTGCGAATCCCGGGTGATGTGGACGTCGAATTCGATGGTGTTCGCCCCATCTTCCAAGGCCTTCTTAAAGGAAGGAATGGTGTTTTCCGGCATCAGGCCGCGGGTTCCGCGATGTCCCACCCGGTAAAAAGCCACCTCCTTCTCGGCAGAGCCGGCCTTTTGGGTGGTTCCGCATCCCATCGCAGCCGCCAGCAGCAGCAGGACCGGGAGGCTGGCAAAGAGTTTCAGGTAACGTTTGGCGATCATAACTTCATTTTGGTGTTCAAAAATCATCTGTGCAGGTGCACTGCTTAGGCATCTTCAGGATGGGTTCTACATCTCAACGGCTTTTTTCGTCTGCCGCCATTGCGGCGGGCTGCGGGTTGATCAGGTATTCCGAGGCCAGCGCCGTGAAGGCCTCCAGTTGCTGGCGCTGCCAGGTCTCGTCGCGCTGCAGCTCCCGCTGCATCAGCGACGCCACCTCCGGGGCCATGGCGATCGCAGCCCGGGCGTCGAGGAACAACACCCGCAAACGCCTGCTGAGCATATCCTCCACGGTCCTCGCCATCTCGTGGCGCACCCCCCATATCACCTGGGCGCGGGTATAGGGCCAGTCCGGATGCAGCCGCAGGCCCAGCGAAGGCTCGTCCCGGATGAGCGCAGCCAGGGATGGCTCGTCGCTGCCATAGGGGCTGGCCGCCGTTTCACTACCCGGTTCCGGCCGCTCCCAGCCATGGAGTTTCAGGGAGGCTGTCCGGCAAGGCCTGGCGGGCAGCCCGGCCACGGTTATGGCCTTGTCCACGGTATCTTCCGCCATTTTCCTGTAGGTGGTCCATTTGCCGCCGGTGATGGTGATCAGCCCTGTCGCGCTGACCTGCAGGATATGGTTGCGGGAAATGTCCTTGGTCGCCTTCCCGCTGCCATCCTGGCCTCCCGCCGCCAGGGCGAGCGGCCGCAGGCCCGCATACACGCTCAGCACATCCGACCGGCGCGGTGGCCTGGCCAGGTATTTTTCTGCATTGCGCAGGATAAAGGCTATTTCCTCTTCCTGCGCCCGGGGTTCCAGCGTATGGGCCTCCAGCGGCGTATCCGTGGTGCCGGCCAGCAGATGCTGGTGCCAGGGCACCATGAACAATACCCTGCCGTCATCCGTCTCGGGGATCATCAGGGCATGGACCGTGGTCTGCAGGAACGTAGCCGGCAACACCACATGCACGCCCTGGCTGGGCTGCACCGTGCGCTGCATCTTTCCCGTATCCATGCGGTGCACCTCATCGACGAACACGCCTGTCGCATTGACCACCGCCGCCGCCCGCAGGACATAGATTTTCCCGCTTTCGATATCCCGGGCATGCACACCGGCCACACGCCCTTTCTCGTTTTTTACCAGGCCGGTCACGGCCATATAATTGATCACCGTGCCGCCGTGATCTTCGCAGGTACAGGCCAGGCTCAGGGCCATGCGGGCGTCGTCGAATTGCCCGTCATAGTACAGCACTCCGCCCTTGAGGCCCCTGGACCGTACCGTGGGCAATCTTTTCAGCACCTCGGCCTTTCCCAGGAAACGGGAGTGGCCGATCTGCTCACGGCCCGCCAGGATGTCATAGAACTTCAGACCTATCGCATATTTCCAGCGATCAAACCAGGTATAGACAGGGATGATGAAGGCCTGCTTTCCCGCCAGGTGCGGGGCGTTGCGCAGCAGGCTGCCCCGTTCCTTCAGCGCCTCCCGGACCAGCCGGAGATTGCCCTGGGCCAGGTAGCGCACCCCGCCATGCACCAGTTTGGTGCTGCGGCTGGATGTGCCTTTGGCAAAATCCGCCTGCTCCAGGCAGAGCACCCGGTATCCCCGGGACGCTGCATCGGTCGCCACACCCAGGCCGGTCGCTCCTCCGCCGATCACGATCATATCCCAGGCATCGACGCTATCCAGGGCCCTCAACGACTGATTTCGATCCATTCCGCTATTTCGATTTGCATGTATTCCTTTCTATTACGACCAAAGGGCCCAATCTGGAAAGATAAAGTCGCACAATTGAAATATTTCAAAAGTAAAAGTAAGCATTCTTTATCAATGAAGTCAAAAAACGAAACAAAAAATTTCTCCCCCGCCAACCAACACCGAAATAAAGCATTGATAAATAAATTATTGTAGAATCATTTTTTAATTTTCAGAAATTATGTCGTTTTATTTTGAAATATTTTCTTTGTTTTTGTTTGGACAGCAAGAATAATCGGCGAATTTTTTGTAAACTGGCGACAAATTCCAAGAATGTTATCGATAGCCAATCGGCACCAGGCCATACTCGACAAGTTGCAGCAAGAAGGTTATGTCAATGTCCTGGAGTTATGCAAGGGACTGGATGTGTCGGCCGTGACGATCCGCAAAGACCTCAAACTCCTGGAAGACAAGGGCTTGTTGTTCCGCTCGCATGGAGGCGCGACCCTGCATAACCCATACATCAACGAACGCCCGGTCAACGAGAAGGAGCATATTCGCTGGGAAGAGAAGACCCGCATTGGGCAGGCGGCCGCCAGGCTCATCACCCAGGACGACGCCGTGGTGATCGCCTCCGGAACTACCGTGCTGGCCCTGGCCAGGCATATCAAGCCCCTGGGACACCTCACGGTCATCACGGCATCCCTCAGCGTCGCCCTGGAACTGAATCGCCATCCGGAGACCGAGGTGCTGCAGCTGGGCGGCACCCTGCGCAAGAGTTCCTATTCCGTGGCCGGAGCCTTCGGAGAAAGCATGCTGGAAAATTTTTCCTGCTCCAAGTTGTTCCTGGGCATAGATGGCCTGGACCTGGACTTCGGCCTCACCACCACGAACCTGATGGAAGCCCACCTGAACCAGAAAATGATCCAGGCCGCCCAGAAAACCATCGTCCTGGCCGACTCCAGCAAATTCGGCAAAAGAGGGTTCGGCCGTATATGCGAGGTGGAAGAGATCGACCAGATTATTACCGACAAAGAGGTCCCGGCCCATTTCGTGAAAGCCCTGGAAGAAAAAGGTATTGCCGTGCTCACGGTCTAGCCTCCCGGGCTACCTGGGCCAGCACCCCGCCTTCAACTGCTGTAACGGAACCGGACACCAGGTGTCCGGTTCCGTACATATATAGGTAAGCGTAACGTATTATGGATTGCGGGACATGACCTTAGCAGATGGCATATTCTTGCTGTCCTCATACCCGAATCCGGAACCAAAAGCCTATGTGGAAAAATGCGCTTATCCTTGCCTGGAGGCACCTTCGCCGTCATCCGGGCTTTACCCTGGTCAATGTGCTGGGCCTGGGCATGGGCATGGGGACCTGCCTGCTGATTGCGCTCTGGGTCCGTGACGAATACCGCATGGACGCCTTCCACAGCCCGGCGCTCTGCCAGGTTTACGAACGAGAATACCGTACAGGACAAGTGCATGCCGACTACCTGACCCAGGGGCTGCTGGCCGCCACGCTGTTCGT
>CBINPH010000285.1:0-4419 GCA_966252445.1 uncultured Chitinophagaceae bacterium
GTCGAGCACGATGAAAAACATCCATGTGTCGTGCAGGTGAACGGGGAGCTGATCCGGGACCTGGGCACTGCGTTTAACGTCAACGCCTATCCGGATGAGCCGGCCCTCAAGGCCACCCTGATTGAAGGCAGCATAACCATGAAAAACACTGTGTTGAGACCCGGCCAGCAGGCCGTATTGACACCGGCGGGACGGTTTACCGTCCGCGACGACATAAATCCAGATAATGAGGTGGCGTGGAAGAACGGTTTCCTGGCCTTCGGGAATGCGGACATGGAAACCATCATGCGCAAGATATCCCGCTGGTATGACATCCGGGTGGAGTATGCTCCCGGCGTGGACAACAAGCAACATTTTTCCGGGAAAATCGACAGGAACCTGATGCTTTCCGAAGTGCTGAACGGCCTGCAGCAGGCGAGGGCCCATTTCAGGGTGGAGGAAGGTCGCCGGGTCGTGATCCTTCCCTGATATAAAAGCCGGAAACGAGGCAACATTTCCGGCTTGAGCATTCCCGTTCAGGATCATTTCGACAACAGTGCCCGCAACGGCAATGGATTATCGTTATTCACCTAAACCAGGCAAAACTATGAAAATTCTTCATGTGGAAGGACGGCGGGGGTTCCTTGCTTCCCTCCCGGGACGGTATTTTTCCGCCATCAAGCTCACCCTGATCCTGGCTGTACTTTCCTTGGGTGCCGCGGCCAGGGGTTTCCCCCAAAAAATAACCTTCAGCGGCCAGGACGTGCCTTTGCAGCAGGTCCTCACCGCGATCGAAAAGCAGACCGGTTATGCCTTTTTCTACAACGATGCGGACATCCGCGAGGCCAGCCCCATCAGCGTGCATTTCCGGGGCATTGGCCTGGAGGCAGCCCTGAAAGCCGTATTTAGCGACGGAGAGTTCAGCTACACCATTCACGGGAAGACCATATTCATCCGGAGGGAGAGCGTTGCGGTCCCTGTCCGGCAGGCGGCCTCCCCGCCAGGGGAGGTGCACGGACGGGTGACCGATGCCGCAGGCCATCCCCTGGCCGGCGTCAGCGTGTCGCTGAAAGGCACAGGCAGCGGCGGCGTGACCGATGCCGAGGGCCGGTATGCGCTGAACGTTCCTGCGGGCGCCGACACCCTGGTCTTCTCCTATGTGGGCTTCACGACCCTGGAGGCGCCCCTGCGGGGACGGGACGAGGTGAATGTGATCCTGCAGGCTTCCGTCGCGTCCCTCAACCAGCTGGTGGTCGTCGGCTACGGCACCCAGAAGAAAGCGGACGTTACGGGCGCCATCTCTACGGTGGGTCCCAAGGAACTGACCGCCATCACCACTCCAGACCTGAGCAATGCGCTGGCGGGCAAGCTGCCTGGGCTGCGGGTCATGCAGATCGGCGGCGAGCCCGGTACCTACGACAACAATATTGACATCCGGGGCTGGGGTAACATGCTGGTCATCGTCGACGGGGTACCCCGCAGCGATTTCCAGAAGATCGACCCCGCCTCCATCGCCAGCGTTTCGATCCTGAAAGATGCCTCGGCGGCCGTTTACGGCCTGAAAGCTGCCAACGGGGTCATGCTGATCACGACCAAAAAAGGCGTGGCCGGACAAACCCGCGTCACCCTGAACTCCTCCTATGGCTGGCAGAAGATCACCGAGTTTCCCACGCCCATCCGCAACGCCATGGACAACCTCATCCTGAAGAACGAGGCCGCCCTGGTCGCCGGCAATCCCCTGCCGTATCCCGACTGGGAAAAATACACGGGCGAGGATCCCGCATACCCCAATGTCGACTGGTGGGGGCTGACCACGCGGGAGGCCATGCCCATCGCCAAAAACAGCGTGTCCCTGAGCGGGGGCAGTGACAAGGTGACCTATTACATGACCTTCGGCACGCTCTACCAGGCGGGCATATATAAAAGCAATTCCCTCAACTACCGCCGGTATAACTTCCGGTCCAACCTGACGGCGGAGGTGGCCCGGGGCCTCACCGCCAACGTGATCCTCGGCGGCCTGGTGGACAGGAAAAAGCAGCCCTATGGCAGCTCTTCCTATGATTTTTTCAAGCAGGTCATGATGCAGCCGGGATATGAGCCCATCTATGCCAACAACACCGCGCCGTATTACTACGACGGTCAGGCGGATCGCAATCCGCTGGCCATCATCAACTCCGACCTGACGGGTTACCGGCACAACGAAGAGAAGGCGTTCCAGACCACCACCTCCCTGACCTACGACCTGCCGTTCCTCGCCGGCCTGCAGGTGAAAGGTCTCTTCGCCTATGATCTTATCCATGACCGCAGCAAGGTTTGGCGCAAGGCCTATAACGAATACAAGTACGACGAAGCAACGGACACCTATACGGCCACGGGGCTGACCAGTCCCACCCAGTTGCAGCAGAACTTCGATGAGACCGTCAATACAGAGGCTCAGCTCTCCTTGCATTACCAGGGCTCCTTTGGCGACCACCACCACAACGTGGAAGCCTTGCTGCTGGGCGAACAGCGGGATGGCCACGGCACCCAGTTCCGGGCCCAGCGCGATTTCGCGCTCTCTTCCCTGGACCAGCTGAATGCGGGCCTGAACACCAACCAGGTAGCTTCGGGCATCGACAAGGTGTTGGACGCCAACCAGGCGCTGGTCGGCCGCTTCAATTACGATTACCTGGGCAAGTACCTCGCGGAGTTCAGCTTCCGCTACGACGGGTCTTCCCTTTTCCCGCCGGAGACCCGCTGGGGCTTCTTCCCCGGCTTTTCGCTGGGATGGCGGCTGAGCCAGGAACAGTTCATCAGCGACAACCTGCCTTTCGTAGACAACCTCAAGCTTCGCTTTTCCTACGGGAAGCTGGGTGACAACAGCGATGCTAACGGTTTCGAATACCTGCAGGGCTATACCTATCCCAGCGGCTCCTATGTGTTCGACGGCAGCACGCTGACCGGGGGCTCTTCGCTGAGCGGGATACCCAACCCCAACATCACCTGGTATACGGCCACGACGACCAACATCGGCGTGGATGCCACCCTCTGGCACGGTATGCTGGATTTTACGCTGGAGCTTTTTCAGCGCAAGCGGGACGGCCTGCTGGCGACGCGGGCCATCGCCCTGCCGGCCCTCTTCGGCGCGGACCTGCCCCAGGAGAACCTGGAAGGCGACCTCAGCCGCGGATTCGAGATCACGGTCGGTTCATCGAAACGGATCAATGACTTTTCTTACGACATCCGGGCCAACCTGACCTTCGCCAGGGCCAAGTGGACGCATAAAGAAGCGGCCGCGCCGGGGAACAGCTACCTCAAATGGCGCAACAGCAATGAGGACCGCTGGAAGGGCATTCAGTGGGGATACGGCGTGGTGGACCAGTTCCAGAACCAGAAGGAGATCGACCAGGCGGCGATACAAAACGCCAACGGCCACACTGAGCTGTTTCCCGGGGATATTCACTACGAAGACTGGAACGAGGACGGCGTGATCGATGACCTGGACGTGCATCCCATCGCCCGGAGCGTAGACCCGGAGATCTTCTACGGCCTGAACCTCACGGGAGGCTGGCGCGGGCTGTCCCTGACGCTATTCTTCCAGGGCGCCAGCCACTATTCCATGATGCCCACCGAGCAGCTGCAGGGCCCGCTGGCCTGGGGCCGGAACTCGCTCGAGGTGTTCCTCGACCGCTGGCACCACCAGGACCCGCTGGACTTCAGCAGCCCCTGGGTGCCTGGACGGTATCCCATTAGCCGGGACGGCTTCGGCTTTGCGCCGAACAAGCTGCCCTCCACCTACTGGTTCCACAACATCACGTACATGCGGCTCAAGAGCCTGGAACTGGCTTATGTGCTTCCTGCCTCCCTGTCGGGCAAAATCCGCGCCCAGGAGGTCCGCCTCTACGGGAACGCCTTCAACGTCCATACCTGGAAGAACAAGGATGTGGACTTTGACCCGGAGCACCGCCTCGGCAGCGGCGACGGCGGCGACTATGGGTACGTGTATCCGCTCATGGCCAATTATAACCTGGGTATCAGTGTCACCTTTTAAAATGACAGCTATGGAAATTGCCATCAAACATATTCGTGTCCTCGGCCTGGCCCTGTTCCTGCTGGCGGCAGCGGGATGTGAAAAAGGGTATCTGGACAAGACCCCGGCCAACATGCTTACCGAAGAAGAGCTGTTCTCGAACAAGGCGGCTTTCGAGACCCATATGGCCTTTTTGTACTCGCAGCTGCCCATCAACCATTTTTTCGTGGACATGTTCACCTCCCTCTCGTTCAAGACGGATGAGATGGTGACCTGCACCCAGGATCAGTCGGCCTCCCTGGATCCGGGAAACGACTGGTGGGTGCAGGGATACAAACTCATCCGGGACCTCAACAACATGATCGAGAAGATGCCGGCAGCCACGGCGTTCTCCGATGAGAACGAGAAGACGGCCGTGACGGGGGAGCTCC
>CBINPH010000286.1:0-4393 GCA_966252445.1 uncultured Chitinophagaceae bacterium
CAGGTGCACTTCGTAGGGCGGCTCCAGCTCCCCGGCGACCAAGGCTTCGGGAGCGGGCCGCAGCCGGAGCAGCAGCCGGCCTCCATGCCGCCCGAGCAGGGTGAGTACCCTGTCCTCGAACGCCTCGAAGGTCGCTTCCTGTCCTTCCTGCACATAGATGATCTGGGTCAGATGGATCATGATCTGGGCTTGGGGGATCAATAATAATGCTTGCCGTCCAGCAGCTTGTTGGGGACCTCCTCCGTATACAGTGCGTAGCTGAAACCTTCCTGCAGGCAGAAGGCGCCCACCTCCCCCTGTTTGTTGATGGCGAGGAAGCCGAGCTGAATGGAACGGGCGTAAGCCTCGTCATGGCGCACCACCCGCTCTACGGCCTCGCGGCAGGCTTTTTCCGGGGACAGGCCCTGGCGCATCAGCTCCACCACCGTATGCGCCCCGCAGATCCGCATGTTGGCCTCGCCCACCCCTGTGGAGGTGGCGGCGCCTACCTCGTCGTCGACGAAGAGGCCCGCGCCAATGATGGGGGAGTCGCCCACGCGCCCGTGCATTTTGTAGGCCATGCCGCTGGTCGTGCAGGCTCCCGAGAGGTGGCCCGCCTTGTCGATGGCCAGGATGCCTATCGTGTCGTGGTTGTAGCTGTTGCCGGGCAGGCGCCGCGGGCTGAAGGAGGTGGGGGGAGGAGCCGTCTTGTTTTCGATATTGATGACGGGTTCGTAGCGGGAGGTCTTCAGCCAGGCTTTCCAGGCCTTCTCCGCCGCCGGCGTGAGCAGGTTCTGCCGGGGAAAGCCCTCCTGCAGGGCGAAGGCCAGGGCGCCCTCACCCACCAGCATCAGGTGCGGCGTTTTCTCCATCACCCGGCGCGCCACCGAGACGGCGTGCACAATGTCTTCCAGGCAGGCCACCGAGCCCGCATTGCCGTGTTCATCCATGATGCAGGCATCCAGGGTCACATGGCCGTCCCGGTCGGGGAGGCCGCCCAGCCCGATGGTCTGGATCTTCGGGTCCGCTTCCGGCACGCGGGCCCCGGCCTCTACGGCATCCAGGGCGCGCCCGCCCTCCTGCAGCACCTTCCAGGCCGCGGCATTGGCGTCCAGGCCGAAGTTCCAGGTGGACACCACCAGGGGGCCGCCGGCACGGGGACGGGGCAGGGGGGAGGCCAGCGCTTTTTTGTCCAGCGCGGCGATGCCGCCGCTGATGGCGGCCAGTTTCAGGAAACGTCTACGGTCTTGCATGGCGCGTCGTTGAATGCCGCAGCTACTCCTTCATTTCCCACACCAGCGCGCTGGCGCCCAGGATGGCGGCGTCGCTCTCCTTGAGCTCGGAGAAAAGGAGCTGCACCTTGTTCCTCCAGATCTGCAGCACGTTATCGTTCATGTACTGCCGGGTGGGCTCCAGCAGCAGGTCTCCGGCGCGGGCCAGCCCCCCGAACAGGATGATGGCCTCGGGTGCGGAGAAAGCAATGAAGTTCGCCAGGGCCCGTCCCAGTACGCGGGCGGTTTCGTCCACCGCCTCCTTGGCCAGCTGGTCCCCCTCCAGGGCGGCGTCGCAGATCAGCTTGGAGCTGATCTCGTCCGGCTTCTTTCCCCGGAGCACGCTGTCGGTCTTTCGTTCCCGGAGCAGCTCCAGCATGGTGCGGACGATGCCGGTGGCCGACACATAGGTTTCCAGGCAGCCATAGCGGCCGCAGCCGCAGATCCGCCCTTCCGGTTCCACCATGATGTGGCCGAGCTCGCCGGCGAAGCCGTCATGCCCGTAGACCAGCTGTCCGTTGACCACGATGCCGCTGCCCAGCCCGGTGCCCAGGGTGATCATGATGAAGTCCTTCATGCCGCGGGCGGCGCCGTAGGTCATTTCCCCGATGGCCGCCGCGTTGGCGTCGTTGGTCACGATGACCGGCAGCCCGAACTGCTCGCGCACCAGGTTGCCCAGGGGGATGACGCCCTGCCAGGGCAGGTTGGGTGCGAATTCTATGGTGCTGTTGTAGATGTTTCCATTGGGGGCGCCGATGCCGATGCCGCGGATCTCGTAGCCGTTGCCCAGCTTGTCGATCTGGGGCCAGAGGTGGTTGTACAAAGCGTCCATGTACATGGAGATGTCTCCATGATCCCTCGTGCTCATGCGGCCCTGGCTGAGAATGTTTCCCCTACGGTCCACGATCCCGAAGACGGTATTGGTACCACCGATGTCGATACCAGCGGCTAATTGCTGCTTCATGTGCGGTAGCCTCTGAAAAGGTTAGTTGTGGTGTAATGCATGGCCAGTCCGGATGGGTAAACAGGTAACCCGCGGCGAGTCCCATCGCCCGGCGAGCGGCCCGAGGCCATGCAGGAAGATTCGGCGGCGGCCTGTTGTTGAATCCGGCGGCTAAAGTATACTTTTTTGCCAAAATACCGAAGAATTGCTTGGGCGGCTCCGGGACCCACCGGGGGTTTACCTATTATCGGAAAAGTTTCCTATGTTAGCGGCTTCTAACGCCACGATAAACGACCCGTATGCCTGATGCCATCGCCCTGGCCGAAAGCCAGAAAAGAAGACAGCAATTTGTCATCCCCATGATCATTATCGGGGCGCTGTTCTTTGTCTTCGGTTTCGTCACCTGGGTGAACAGCACGCTGATCCCCTACCTGCAGATCGCCTGCGAGCTCACGACATCCCAGGCCATCTGGGTGACCTTCGCGTTCTACATTTCCTACGCGCTGATGGCCTTCCCCTCGTCCTGGGTCCTGAAAAAGACAGGCTTCAAGCGGGGCATGGTCCTGGGCCTGGCGGTCATGGCCGTAGGCACCCTCGTCTTTCTGCCGGCGGCGAACACGCGTTCTTTCGGGGTCTTCCTCACCGGGCTGTTCATCATCGGCACGGGACTGGCCCTGCTGCAGACGGCCTCCAACCCCTACGTGACCATCCTGGGGCCCATAGACAGCGCGGCGAAGCGCATCAGCATCATGGGCAGCTGCAACAAGGGCGCCGGCGCGCTGGCTCCGCTCATCATGGGCGCCGTCATGCTCCGCGACGTAGACAAATTCGAGGCCCAGCTGGTGGGCCTGGATGCCGCACACCGCGCCGCCATGCTGGACGGCCTGGCATCCCGGGTCATCGTGCCCTATATCATCATCACCATCGTGCTCATTGCCCTGGCGGTGGCCGTGCAGCTCTCGGCTCTGCCCGACATCAATTCCGAGGAAGAGACCAACAAGGATCACGTGGGCGGCGTCAAGGACCGGAAGAACCTGTTCCAGTATCCGTACCTGATACTGGGCTTCGTCGCCCTGTTCCTGTACGTGGGCGTAGAGGTGATGGCCGGGGACATCATCCAGATCTATGGCAAGGCCATCGGTATAGACCTCAGCATCGCCAAGCATTTCACCACCTATACCATGATCGCCATGCTGGTGGGCTACCTGGTGGGCATAGCCCTGATCCCCAAGTTCATCAGCCAGGCCAAAGCCCTGCGCTACGGGGCGGTGCTGGGCCTGCTGTTCTCCCTGGGCGCCATTTTTACGACGGGGTATACCTCTATCCTGTTCATCGTGCTCCTGGGCTTCTCCAACGCGCCCATATGGCCCGCCATCTGGCCCCTGGCCATCGACGGGCTGGGTGGCCATATCAAGGCCGGATCGGCTTTGCTGATCGTCGGCATCGCCGGCGGCGCCATCATTCCGAAGATATGGGCCTGGCTGGGGGATGTCGTGGGCTATCAGCCCGCGTTCTGGATCATGATCCCCTGCTACGCCTTCATCCTTTATTTCGCTACCGCCGGGTACAAGATCGGCAAACAGGTCAAAGCCTAGTCCTACCGGGATATTCACAATGTCTGGCATGATGATCGAAAAAACGAGGGCCGCGTTCGGCCACCGCTTCTCTGCTGACCCCCTGATGGTCTTTTCCCCAGGCCGGGTCAACCTCATCGGAGAGCATACGGATTACAATGATGGCTTTGTCCTGCCCGCCGCCATCGACAAAGGGGTGGTGATCGCCCTGGCGGCGAATGGCCGCGCGGACTGCCGAGTATACGCCGCAGCCTATGACGAGACGCGCAGCTTCTCCCTGGACAACATCCGTCCCGGAGAGGGATGGATCAATTATGTGGCCGGCGTGGTTTACCACCTGCAGCGGCAGGGGCATGCGGTGCAGGGCTTTGACGCCGTGCTGGACAGCGACCTGCCGGTAGGCGCCGGACTTTCTTCTTCGGCAGCCCTGGAAGGGGCCGTGGGCTTCGGCCTCAACAGCCTCTTCGGCTTCGGCATGGACCGCGCCGCTCTGGCCCTGACCGGCCAGCAGGCCGAGCACAGCTTTGCCGGCGTGCAGTGCGGCATCATGGACCAGTTTGCCAACCTCCACGGCAAAAAAAACCAGCTGCTGCGGCTGGACTGTCGCGACCTGAGCTACGCGTATT
>CBINPH010000287.1:0-4371 GCA_966252445.1 uncultured Chitinophagaceae bacterium
GACTTCCTTCTTGAAGTCGTTGAGCACCTGGCCGAAGCCGCGGCGCTGCTCGGCCGGCAGGTCCTTCATGGAGGCGAACAGCCCCTTCAGGATGCCCTTGGTGCCGAGAAAACGGATGCGGAAAGCCTCCAGGCCGGCGGCGTCCGCCGCCTCAAAGGCGGCGACTTCCTCACGATGCGCAGCGATCTGCTGCAATAGCTGGTCCATACGCGGCAAAGATAGGCAATACCCACCGCTTGCGCGGTCCCGGGCAAGACAGGGACGGCTCAGGGGGCGCCGGCAGGACTTGTTATTGATATGTTAATCAGAGAAAGGCCCAACCCAAGGCCGGCGAAAATATCGTTTCTTGCCTGGCTGAATATCCGGCATATGAAACGATTTTACCTGCTGCTTTGCCTGGCTGCCGCGCTGCTTCCCGCGAAGGGACAGGTGGCCCTTCCGGGCTCCTGGAAATTCCATACCGGCGACGACCCTGCCTGGTCGCAACCCGGTTTCGATGACGGCGCCTGGAAGAGCCTGCACATCGGGCAGGGCTGGGACAGCCAGGGCTATCAGGACTACGACGGCTTTGCCTGGTACCGCACGCACCTGCGCATACCCTCCAGCCTCAAGACCCAGGCTTACCTGAAAGGCGAGCTCAAGCTGCAGCTGGGCAAGATCGACGACGGGGACCAGGTATATCTCAACGGAAAGCTCGTCGGCCAGAACGCCGGCCGCATGGGCACCATCGAGCAGGGACCCTGGAACCAGGAACGGGTATATCGCCTGCCCACCGACGATCCCGCCATCCACTGGGACGGCGACAACGTCATCGCCGTCCGCGTTTACGACCACAGCGGCAACGGCGGCATGTACGAGGGACCCTACGGCGTCGCCATCGCCGACATCACCGACCTGGTGCATATTGACGCGGGCGGCAGCTTCGCCTTCAGCGCCCGCGACCGTGTGCACAAGACCATTACCCTCCGCACCGCCAGCGGCGCCTATGCGTTCTCAGGGCGGCTCCGGGCCGAGGTGGTGGATCCCCTGAACGGGCGGGTGCTGTCGGTCAAAGACACGGTCGTCCGCTTTTCCGAAGGACATCCTTTCCATTACAACTTCCGTTCGTCGCTGCCTCCGGGACGCCCCTGCCTGGCACGCTATACGTATACGGAGAGCCGGTCGGGCAAGACAGTGCAGCTGGAAGAAGGCATCCCCTATATCCTCACGCCGGCGCCTTCGCCCCGGCCGCGCATCAACGGGGCGCGGATCACCGGGGTACGCCCCGGCCACCCCCTGCTCTTCCGCATCCCCGCGACGGGACGCCGGCCCCTGCGCTTCACGGTCGCTGACCTGCCCGCAGGCCTGCATCTCGACGCTGCCCAGGGCATCATCAGCGGGCGCCTGGACCGCCGGGGTACCTACCGGGTGCATATCCGGGCGACCAACGCCCTGGGCAGTGATACCAGCCATCTGGATATCGTCGTGGGCGACCTCGTCGGGCTGACCCCGGCCATGGGCTGGAACAGCTGGAATGCCTGGGGCCTCAGCGTCAATGACCAGAAAGTGCGCCGTGCCGCGGATGTCATGGTCCGCCAGGGGCTGGTGAACCACGGCTGGACCTACATCAACATCGACGACGGCTGGGAGCAGGAGACGCGGGCCGCCGACGGCAGCATCCGTACCAACGACAAGTTCCCCGACATGAAAGCCCTGTCCGACTATGTGCACAGCCTGGGCCTCAAGCTGGGCATCTATTCCTCCCCCGGCACCCGCACCTGCGGGGGCTTCCTGGGCAGCTACCAGCACGAGCTGCAGGACGCCCGTTCCTACGCCGCCTGGGGCATAGACTACCTGAAGTACGACTGGTGTTCCTACGGTCAGCTGTATCCCCATCCCAACGCCGAGGAGCTCCGCAAACCCTACCAGCTGATGCGGGCCTGCCTGGACAGCGTGGACCGGGACATCTATTTCAGCCTCTGCCAGTATGGGATGGGCGACGTATGGACCTGGGGCGCCTCGGTGGGCGGCAATTCCTGGCGCACCACCGGCGACATCACCGACACCTGGTCCTCCATGTCCGGCATCGGCTTCGCTCAGGGGAAAGCCTCGCCCTACAGCGCGCCCGGCCACTGGAACGACCCCGACATGCTGGTCGTCGGCAAGGTGGGCTGGGGGCCCAGCCTGCACCAGACGCGGCTGAGCCCGGACGAACAGTACACGCATATCAGCCTGTGGTGCCTGCTGTCGGCGCCCCTGCTCATCGGTTGCGACATGAGCCAGCTGGACGACTTCACCCTGAGCCTGCTGACCAACGACGAGGTGCTCGCCGTGGATCAGGACCCCCTGGGTAAGGGGGCGGTTCCCGTGAGTGGAGCGACGGACAGCATACAGGTCTGGCACAAGGAGCTGGCCGACGGCAGCCAGGCCGTGGGGATATTCAACCTCGGCGAGCAGCCGGCGGCTGCGACGCTGTCCCTGGCCTCCCTGGGCCTGCAGGGCAGACAGCAGCTGCGGGACCTCTGGCGGCAGCGGGACCTGGGGGAATACAGCGACAGCTACCGGGGCAGCGTCCCGGCCCACGGGGTTCTGCTGCTGAAGATCAGCCCGGCCAGATAAGCGGAATGATTTTTGCGCCGCAGACGGAAAAGCGAATGTTTCTTATCCTGTTGCAATACGTACGTCCCCTGGCTTCCGTAGATCATTTCATGGAACAGCACAAGGCGTTTCTCAACAAATATTTCCAGAGCGGGAATTTTATTTTCGCCGGTCGCAGGAAACCAAGGACCGGGGGGCTTATCCTCTGCAGGGCCGAGAACCGCAGGGCGGTGGAGAAGATCATCAGCGAAGACCCTTTCGACCAGAACAACCTGGCGATGTACGAGATCATCGAGTTCCAGCCCACCCTCTGCCTGGAGGGCTTTGAAGAATTTATGTAGGGCTGCCGCCCTGCGCCGCCCGCTGTTTTTCCTGGAAGGTTTTCAGAAAATCTTTGGCGAACTGTTTCATGGCCTCCGCCTGATCCCTGTACTGGGTGGCCCGCTCATAGGTGTCAGCCATGGTGAGCAGGGTCTGGTAATAGAACTCGGCCATCTCATCGACCATCATGGTTTTGGTCCAGAGGTCGATGCGCATCGCCGACTTTTCCGCCCCGTCCCACAGGGAAAGGATCATGGCCTTGGCTTTCTTGTCCCGCTCGCTTGCACTGTCGGTGGCGTTCCAGCGGATCTCCTCCGGCACTTTCTGCTCGTCCAGGCTGACGTCGATATGGATGGCGGATGTCTTTCCCATGGTGTGTATGCTAACCGTTTTTCCGGCCCGGCGTGCCCGGCCTGCGGCCAAAGGTACGCTTATTTTTCCCTGCCGGCGGCCAGGAGCAGGGCTTCCCAGAGCTCTCCTGCCGTACGCTCCCAGCTGTAGCCCGCGGTGCCCTCCGCAGCGGCGGCGATGAGGCGGGCGCGCAGGTCCTCGTCCTTGTATACGGCGCAGAGGCGCTCTCCCAGCTGTTCCACTTCTCCTTCCCCGAAGTACAGGCCGGCTTCGCCGGCCACCTCCTCCGCCGAGCCGCCGGAAGCAGCGATCACCGGGACCAGGGCCCGCATGGCCTGCAGGGCCGCCGTACCGCCATACCGCCTCGCCGAAGGGATGCACTGGGCATAGGCTGCGCCCGTGAGGCGAACCACCTCGTAAGGCGTGAGCTGGGCCAGCCAGCGCACATCCGCCCGGTAATGATACGTGCGCAGCAGTTCAGGGAACTCCCCATAGCTGGCGTGCAGGGGTCCGGCGAGGACCAGCAGTATGTTGGACTGCAGCTTTTTCTTCAGGATGGTGAATGCCTTCAGCAGGTCTACGATGCCGGCTTGTGGATGTATGACGCCGTTGTAGAGCAGGAACTCCCTGCCGTCGGTATGGTCCACCTTCACCTGCTCGCGCTCCTCCCAGGAAAAGGCCCGGAACTCCTCGTTGACGCCCGGGGGCAGCACGCGGAGCTTCTCCGGGGCCAGGCCGTAGCTTTCGGTGAGCCGGCGGCCCTGCGCTGCCGAGAGGGTCGCCACGACCCGGGCCGCGGACAGCGCCTCCCGCAGCTTGCGGCGGCGGTATTTTTCCAGGGGCGTATCCCCTTTTGCCAACGCTCCCGGACACTCCTCGGCCAGCAGCAGGCAGGCGGGCAGCCCCCCTCCCGGCAACAAGCCGTTGAGGGCCAGCCATACCTCTGCCCCATGCTGCCGCGCCAGCGACGGCAGCTTCCCCTTCTGGCGCCGCGCCAGGGACCAGGTGCCGTGCACGGGTGTGAGCACAGGCAGCAGGGTGACCTGCAGCGGCCAGCGTCCGGCACCCCCGCGCCGTGGCCCCAGGAAGACGAAGGAAGATTCGGGATGCGCCGCCGCGAGG
>CBINPH010000288.1:0-4356 GCA_966252445.1 uncultured Chitinophagaceae bacterium
GAAATAGTTTGCAAAGAAAGATTCTCCTTGCCTTTTAATATCTTACTTATATATTGAGGCGTTACCCCCATTCTTTCAGCCAGGTCTTTTTGTTTCAGACCCTGTTTGCGCATAGCACGAACTACATTCAAAATAATCTGAAAGGAACGATCAAGCCATTGTTCATTTTCGCTGTCCAATTGCAATTTTTCCAGCAAGCCTGACTTAGTTTTGCTTACTAGTTTTTTGAAATTTTCTATATTTTGTTGCTTATTCATTGACTTGTATTTTGGATTTCGAAAAAAGAATCAGCATCAAATACATCATGAGCCCTAAGGAAATCCCTGCAACGATTCAATTTATCCAATTCTTTCTGCGTATGTAAACGTTCTTGCATGGTTTTGGTAAGTTTTATTGCGCCACCAGTAATCACATACACGTTTTCATCAATCTTTAACGCGTATATCCGAAGCCACCTTCTTTTGGATTTTTGGGAAGAAAGAATGACTTCCCTATAACTTGCGTTAGACAAGACCTGGAATAGGGAATTCAAATCTTTTTCCGGCTTTTGATATAATGTCAAAAGGAATTTTTGCCATGCTTTAGCTTCGGCTTTTGTCTCTTTTATCGCCGTGTCAACGCTCACATGAAAGTAAGCTAAATCAGCCTTATTTGATTCGAAGAAATCCTCAAGGAACAGGGGATCATTCCATTCGTCAAGCAACCTTTCCAATTCGTCAAATTCCTCGTCATCGTACTTAAAACTGTATACATTATGAACAAAGGTATCAACTATTTCCATCAAAACAACCTTTGGGTTTATCAGACCATTATGACAACTGATAACAAATAGTTTATAATTATTTAAAAATAAGCATATTAAATTGTTTCGGCGGGATCAGGTTAACTTATCTTCAGTCAGCCCGATGACTTCGGATTTTCTCTTCATGGGATTGTTGAGAAGCATTTTTCAAAGATTATGTCTTTGCGGAGGCCCGTGACTTCTATCGGTTTTAAGGCACCACTGGTGTTTAAGGCTTGCTCCAAAAATAGTGAAAATATGGCTGGACTTTCCGCTTTTAGGTAAGGATAGCAAATCTTCGAAGGGGGTTTTGAGATCAATGCGTGTAACCCTTATCATTTACTATTGCAACATCTTCGTGCAAAACGCCGAAGGGCATACGCACGGGTTCAATGCGGCGGACCTCAGCCTGGGCCCTTACCGGAATGCGGTGATCATCAACGCGATCCTGGGAGAAGAATATTATCACATCAGCAGGAAGAACACCTTCCAGCGCTTCGGCGTCCCGGAGAAAGCGGAGCTGCCCCTGCGGGAGCACCGCGCCCTTGTCTCCCAGGGCGCCCGGACTTAAGGTTGGGGGAGGTAGAGGGTGTCCACCAGCTGGTATCCATCCGCGCTGAACTGGGTGACGACGGCCCCGGGAGGCTGCAGGACCACGCGGATAGAGTCATCATAAGCACCGCCTTCCTGTTGGTACCGGTAGCGGCCGGCGATGGTATCCCCGTCCTGCTGACCCAGCACCTGCCCCTTCTTGCCATCCTTGCCGGGCAACACCCAGCGGAAACTGCCCCTGACCTGCCCGCCGGGCTCCACGGTGAATGCCAGGGCCATAGTGTCGGCATGAATGGTGTCCCAGACCGCGGTGCTGAACACACGGCTGAAATAATAATGCCGGGCGGACCCCGCAAGGGCGGTGCTGTCGGCCTCGCTGCCGCCGGAAGGTCCGGAAGGCGCCGCGCAGCCGGCCCAGATCAGGCCGCAGGCCGCCAGGGAAAAAAATGCTCGGTTCATATGCATGGGTTTGGCGCTGTCAAATGACGATGTTGATCATCCTGCCCGGGACAATGATCACCTTTTTCGGCGTCTTGCCGTCCAGCCATTTGCTCAAGGCCTCGCTGCCGACCACCGCTTTTTCCAGCTCGGCGGCGCTGGCCCCCGCGGGGAACGACATCTGGGCCCGCGTCTTGCCGTTGACGGCGACGGGGTAGGTGATGCTGTCCTGCTGCAAAAAGCGTTCCTCATAAGCCGGGTAGGCCGCATCCAGGATGCTGTCCTCATGGCCCAGGGCATGCCAGAGCTCCTCGGCGATATGCGGGGCATAGGGCGTGAGCAACACCAGCAGCGGCTCCAGCACCGCCCGCCGGCTGCAGCGCAGGGACGAAAGCTCGTTGACACAGATCATGAACTGGCTGACCGCCGTGTTGAAGGCGAAACGCTCCGTGTCCTCGCCCACCTTTTTGATGGTCTTATGCAGGATGCGCCACTCGGCTTCCGAGGGCTCTTCCCCGTTCACCTGCCAGGTGCCGTCTTCCCGGTAGAACAGCCGCCACAGCTTCTTCAGGAACCGGTGCACGCCTTCGATGCCCTGGGTGTCCCAGGGCTTGGATTGTTCAATGGGGCCCAGGAACATCTCATACATGCGGTAGGTGTCGGCGCCGTAGCGGGCGACGATTTCGTCGGGGTTGACAACGTTGTGCTTGGTCTTGGACATTTTCTCCACCGCGCTGCCGCAGAGGTAACGCCCGTCTTCCAGGATGAACTCGGCGTCCGCGAAATCCGGCCTCCAGCGGCGGAAGCCTTCCAGGTCCAGGACCAGCCCGTCGACGAGATGCACGTCCACATGCAGGGGCTGGACGTCGTAGCCGTCCTTCAGCCCATAGGAGACGAAGGTGCGGGTGCCTGCGACGCGGTACACGAAACGTGACTCCCCGGTGATCTGCCCCTGGTTGATGAGCTTCTTGAAAGGCTCCTCGAAGCCGATATGGCCCAGGTCGTACAGGACTTTGGTCCACATCCGGGAGTACAGCAGGTGCCCTACGGCATGCTCCGTGCCGCCGACATAGACGTCGACCTGGCCCCAGTAGTCGGTGGCTGCGCGGGAGGCGAAAGCCTGGTCGTTGTGGGGATCGGCATAACGCAGGAAGTACCAGCTGCTGCCCGCATACCCGGGCATGGTGTTGGTCTCGTAATGCGCGGCCGTCCACTCGGCGACGTTGGCCAGGGGACCCTGGCCCTCAGGGCCGGCACTGTACCGCTCCACATGGGGCAGGCGCAGCGGCAGCTGCGCTTCGTCCAGCGCATAGGCGATGCCGTCCCTCCACACGATGGGGAAAGGCTCCCCCCAGTAACGCTGCCGGCTGAACGCCGCATCGCGCATTTTGTAGTTGACCCTCCGCTCACCGATGCCCTTGGACTCCAGCGCCTCGACGGCGACCTCGATCGCGTCCCGCATGACCAGGCCGTCGAGGAAGCCGCTGTTGCTGAGCACGGCATCTTTGGTGGGGCAGGCTTCCGTGCCGTCGTAGGCGGCGCCGATGATGTTGGTGACCGGAATGCCGAAATGCATGGCGAAGCGGTGGTCCCGTTCGTCGGCGCAGGGCACCGCCATGATGGCCCCGGTGCCGTAGCCGCCGAGGACATACTCGGAGATCCAGACGGGGATCTCGCGGCCGGTGAACGGATGCAGGGCATAGGCTCCCGTGAAGCATCCGCTGATCTTTTTTTCTGCCAGGCGCTCCCGCTCGCTGCGGCTGGCGGCAAAGGCAATATAGTCGTCCACGGCCTGGCGCTGCTCCGGGCTCGCCAGGGTGGCGGCCAGGGGATGCTCGGGGGCCAGCACCATGAAGTCCACGCCGAAGATGGTGTCGGGGCGGGTGGTGTATACGCGGAGGCGCTCTGCCGAGCCGCGGAGGGCGAAGTCGATGTCGGCGCCGGTGGAGCGGCCGATCCAGTTGCTCTGCATCTCCTTCATCGCCTCGGAGAAGGCGACGGTCTCCAGGCCCTTCAACAGCCTGTCGGCGTATTCGGTGATGCGCAGGTACCACTGCCGCAGCTTCTTCCGCACCACCGGATAGCCCCCCCGCTCGCTGACCCCGTTGACGACCTCGTCGTTGGCCAGGACGGTGCCCAGCGCCTCGCACCAGTTGACTTCGCCGTAGCTGCAGTAGGCCAGCCGGTAGTTCATCAGGATCTCGCGGCGGCGGCGCTCATCGAAAGCCGCCCACTCCCCCGGGCCGAAACGCAGGCCGGGATCGCCGGGACAGGGATGCCCGGCGTTGCCCCCGGCAGCCAGGGCGGCGAGCAGGGTTTCTATCGGCTCGGCCCTGTCGCTTTGCCGGTTGTACCAGCTGCCGAAGAGCTGCAGGAAGATCCACTGCGTCCAGCGGTAATAGGCAGGGTCGGAGGTGCGTACTTCCCGGCTCCAGTCGAAACAGAAGCCGATGCGGTCCATCTGCTGTTTATAGACGGCGATGTTGTTCTCCGTGGTGGCGGCCGGGTGCTGTCCAGTCTCCAGGGCAAACTGCTCGGCGGGGAGGCCGAAGGCGTCGAAGCCCATGGGATGCAGGACGTTGTAG
>CBINPH010000289.1:0-4343 GCA_966252445.1 uncultured Chitinophagaceae bacterium
TCGCTGTTTGGGTTAAGCGAATGTAAAGAGATTTTTCGGGAAAATGGCGCTGTCCCCCAGCTCTTCCTCTATGCGCAGCAGTTGGTTGTACTTGGCGATGCGGTCGGTGCGGGAGGCGGAACCGGTCTTGATCTGTCCCGTGTTGAGCCCCACGGCCAGGTCAGCGATGGTGGTGTCCTCGGTCTCGCCGGACCGGTGGCTCATGATCGACGTATAGGCATGGCGTCCCGCCAGCTGTACGGCGTTGATGGTCTCCGTGATGGTCCCGATCTGGTTCACCTTGATGAGGATGCTGTTGGCGACGTGCCGGTCTATGCCTTCCTGCAGGCGTTTCACGTTGGTGACGAAGAGATCGTCGCCCACGAGCTGGGTCTTGCTGCCTACGGCCTGGGTGAGCTTGGTCCATCCTTCCCAGTCATCCTCGGCCATGCCGTCTTCGATGGATACGATGGGATATTTGGCTACCCAGTCGCTCCAGTAGGCCACCATCTCGTCTATGCCGAGCTTGCGCCCGTCGGATTTGTGGAAATGATAGACCTGCTCGTCGGTGATGAACATCTCGCTGGTGGCGGGATCCATGGCGATGGAAATCTGCTCGCCCGGGCGGAAGCCTGCGGCCTCGATGGCCTGCAGCACCGTTTCGATGGCCTCCTCGTTGCTCTGCAGGTTGGGCGCGAAGCCACCCTCATCCCCCACGTTGGTGGAATATCCTTTTTTCTTCAAGACGGTCTTCAGCTGGTGGAATACCTCTACGCCCCAGCGCAAGGCCTCGGAGAAGCTGGGGGCGCCGTGGGGCACGACCATGAATTCCTGGAAGTCTATCTTATTGTCGGCATGGGCGCCGCCGTTGAGGATGTTCATGAGAGGCACGGGCAGGGTGCGGGCATTGGTCCCGCCTATATAGCGGTACAGGGGCAGCTCGGACTCCAGGGCGCCGGCTTTGGCGGCGGCCATGCTGACGGCCAGCATGGCGTTGGCGCCGAGGCGGCCTTTGTTGTCGGTGCCATCCAGGGTGATGAGCAGCTCGTCGATACCGGCCTGGTCGGTGACCTCGAAGCCCAGCAGGGCGGTGGAGATGGTCTCGTTCACGTTCTTGACGGCCTGCAGCACGCCCTTGCCCAGGTAGATCTTTTTATCATTGTCGCGGAGCTCTACGGCCTCGTGTACACCGGTGGAGGCGCCGGACGGAACGGCGGCACGGCCGAGACAGCCGGTTTCAGTGATGACTTCGGCCTCTACGGTCGGGTTGCCGCGGCTGTCCAGGATCTGACGGGCGCGCACATGGGTAATGTTGCTCATGGTTCGGGTAAATTGTTCGTGATGTGGAATCGTGTCGGTTCAGTGCGCTTCCGCCCCCGGAGGGTCCTGGCCAGTGGTCAGCCGGCGGAAAACGTCTTCCAGCGTGGGCGTATCGCTCTGCAAAGAAACGATGTTCAGGTTGTTTTCCAAAGCCGTGGCCCACAAGTTTTTTTTGAGCTCCTCGGGATGTGCCGTGCTGAGGGCCCAGCGCAGCGGGTCCAGGCGGCGGGCTTCCCCGGCCGCGGCAAGCCCCTGCATCCAATCCTCCGGCGGCGCTTCCGCGAAGACGATGGTGAGCGTGGTGCTTTCCCCCTGGCGGCTGAGCCGGCTGAGCCGGTCGTCGGCGACGATGTGTCCCTGGTGGATGATGATGACCCTGTCGCAGAGGGCCTGCACTTCCTGCAGGATATGGGATGAGAACAATACGGTCTTGTCCCTGCCCAGGTCCCGGATCAGCTGCCGCACTTCGCTCAGCTGGTTGGGATCCAGCCCGGAGGTCGGCTCGTCCAGGATCAGCACCTCGGGGTCGTGCAGCAGGGCCTGCGCCAGGCCCACCCGCTGGCGGTAGCCTTTGGAGAGGGCGCCGATCTTCTTGTGTCGTTCCGGTCCCAGGCCCGTCATCTCGATCAACTCCGCTATGCGCCGTCCGGCACGCCGCATCCCGTACAGCCCCGCAGTGAAGGCGAGGCTCTCCCGCACGTACATCTCGGGATAGAGCGGATTGGATTCCGGCAGGTAGCCGGTCTTCCGCTTGGTCTCCAGGGGATGCTGCTCCACGTCCAGCCCGCAGATGCTGGCCCGCCCCCCGCTCGGCGGCAGGCAACCCGTGAGGACTTTCATCGTGGTGGACTTCCCCGCCCCGTTGGGGCCCAGGAATCCCACGATCTCCCCCCGGGACAGGGAGAAGGTCAGCCCGTCGATGGCTTTTTGCTCCCCGTAGGTCCTGGTCAGCTGCGATACCGCTATGGACATGAGCGCAATTTAAGGCAGCCCGCGTTAAGCAGCCAAATAATGTCCCGCGGCCTGCGAAGATTTTCCCCGGAGGCGGGGGAAAGCCCTTATTTTAGCGGTGGCGCTGCCCCCGGTACGCCGGCAGCGCCGCCCCCACGTCATCAAATGCCGCTTATGCACCAGACGTATGACCACCTGCGACAGCAGGTCCTGTCCTGCCTGTACCTGCTGCTGCTGCTCTGTCCCTGCGCCGCCACCGCCGCGGGGGCCCCCCAGTATGCCCTGCGCTCCCCCGACGGGGACCTGGTGTTGCGGATCCGGGTAGACCACCAGATCAGCTATACCCTGTCCTTCCGGGGCCGGGAGCTGCTGCGTCCCTCCACGCTGTTCATGGCCCTCGACGGGAAGGACACCCTGGGCGTTGCACCCAGGGTCAGGGACACGGCCACCCGCAGCGTGGACCGCGTCCTCCACCCCCTCTATGGGCCCACCGCCCGGCTGGAAGACCGTTTCCGGGAGCTGAAGATCGTCTTCGAGGGTCATTACGCGTTGGTGTTCCGGGCCTATGATCAGGGCGTGGCCTACCGTTTCCTGACCGACTTTGACGACTCGCTCCGGGTGACGGGGGAAGGTGCTTCGTTCCGGCTGGCCGGCCACCCCGCGTCCATCCTGGCCGAAGCGCACAACCTCACCTCCTGGGAGCTTCCCTATACGCGTTATGAACCCGGCGCCCCGCCGGCGGGCGACACCGCCATCCTGCCGGCGCTGTTTTCCCTCCGGGACAGCCGGGTACGGCTGGTGCTGGCCGAGGCGGACACCCGCGACTATCCGGGCATGTACATCCGGGTGCAGGGTGACCAGGCAGATGGTTTTTGGGCGGGATATCCCGCCCGTACGTCCCTGGGCAGCTGGGGAAACTTCGTATCGGTGGTGCGCGAACGTGCGCCGTATATCGCCCATACGGCCGGCCGCCGCGCCTTTCCCTGGCGCGTGGTGATGGTGAGCGGCGATGACCGGGATCTCATGACCTGCCGCCTGGTCTACCAGCTGGCCGAGCCCTCCCGGCTGACACATACCGGCTGGATACGGCCCGGCAAGGCGGCCTGGGAATGGTGGAGCGATGCCATGCTGCCCGGCGCTCCCATCCCCTCGGGCATGGATAACCGCAACACGGCCCTCTACAAATATTACGTGGACTTCGCGGCGGCCCAGGGGCTGGAATATGTCCTGGTTGACGCGGGCTGGTCCGACATCTTTCACCTGCCCCGCACCAATCCGCACATCGACATCCGACAACTGATCGCCTATGCCGCCCGCCGCCATGTGGGGGTCTTCCTCTGGTGCGTGGCGCCTACACTGATGGACAGCCTGCAGGGCAACATGCATTACCTCAAGAGCCTGGGCGCCGCCGGCGTGAAGGTGGACTTTTTCGACCGCAACGATCAGCTGGCGACCCGCTGGTATGAGCAAATCGCCGAGGCGGCGGCCGGCGAGGAGCTGATGATCGACTTTCATGGCTGCGGGGTGCCCACCGGCCTGCAGCGCACCTACCCCAATGTGCTGAACTTCGAGGCCGTCCGCGGCAACGAATGCAACAAATGGGATTCCAGCTCCGGCCCGGACTATCACCTGCTGCTGCCATTCCTCCGGCAGCTGGCAGGCCCCATGGACTATACCCCCGGCTCCATGCGCAATGCCTCCCGGGAGACCTTCCGCCCACAGCCCAAAGGCATGCCCTTCAGCCAGGGCACCCGCTGCCATGAGCTGGCGCTGTACCTGTTGCTGGACCAGCCCCTGGCCATGCTCTGCGGCTCTCCGGCGCTGTACGCCCGCGACAGCGCCGTCATGGATTTCCTGTCGGCCGTACCGACCAGCTTCGACGACACGCGGGTGCTGCTGGCGCGCCTGGGCGAGTATGCCGCCGTGGCGCGCCGCAAGGGCGATGACTGGTTCGTCGGGGCCATGACCAGCTGGACGCCGCGGCGCCTGGAGCTGGACTTCAGCTTCCTGCCTCCGGGGGTAAGCTATACCGCCGAGCTGTATGCTGATGCCGGAGGGGAGGACGCCTCCCGGTACCGGCACAGGACCCTGCT
>CBINPH010000290.1:0-4342 GCA_966252445.1 uncultured Chitinophagaceae bacterium
GCCGATGTTCACCATAAAACCCAGGCGCAGCGGGTCTTCCCCGGGGGTGCCGAAGGCTCCGAAATGCGCCTTGCCGCAATGGATGGTAAAATACCCGGCCTCCTGCAACAGCTGTGGTAACGTCGTGGCATATACGGCACGGGGGGCGCCCGGACGGGGGCTGAGGCCGTTCACGTTCCAGTCCGGCGGTTCCACGAGGCTGTCAGGCGCGTCGGTGGAGCCGTTCCTGTGGAGGGTCCAGTTGGTCACACGGTGATGCGCTTCATTCATACCCGTCATCAGGCTGACCCGGGAAGGGGTACAGACGGCGTTGGCGTAAGCCGCGGTGAATTGCACACCGCGGGCAGCCAGGCGGAGCATGTTCGGCGTCCGGAAGATCCGGTTGGCGGGCACCGTATCTGTCCAGAATGGCAGGGCGCTGTCCTCCCAGCCCATGTCATCCACCAGGAAGAGGATGATGTTGGGCCTTGCCGGAGCAGGGGTCTGGGCGGCAGCCGGCGCCGGCCCGCAAAACAGCAGGAACAGCAGTGGCCGCAGCCGGTAAAGCAGGGTTGTCGGTCTCATGTCATGGCGTTGTGGAATGAAGCGGCCGATTCACCAGGAAATATACGATGCGGCAGGCATGGCCCCGGCTCTTGTCGGCTTTGTCCTCTGCCAGGCGCAGGCGAAGCACATGGCGGCCGTCCTTCAGGCCGGCACCCAACAGCAGGTACCAGGGCAGATGCAGCTGGTCGCTCCAGGGGGTGTACAGCTCCAGCGTGCGGAAAGGCCCGCCATCTATGCTGTAGCGCAGCCTGCCGGCATCCGGGCCGGAGACCAGGGCGATGCCGACGGCGTCGCCCTGGAAGGAGAGGCTGCAGGTGGCTCCCGGCACGGTAGCCTCCAGCACGGGCACATGCACGAAGCCCGGGCGTGTCGGGGCCTGGTCGGCAGGCTGCCAATTGTTTACCAGGCGCCATCCCCGGGCGATGCGTGCCTGGTCTACCGGGAGGTACGCTCCCGCGCTGAGGCTGGCGCGGTCCATGGCCGGGGGCAGCGCCGGCGCCGCCGGGCGCCCTTCCACGGAAAAACAGCTGTCGAGCAGGGCCTTCATGGTGGCAAAATACAGGGCCTGCCCGAAGGGTGAGGGATGCAGGTTCCGGAAATCGTCCGTCCAGCTGAACTCCCCCGCCGCCACCTTGTCGTGTACTTCTGCGGCCAGGTTGATGGACGGAAGGCCGTAATAGGCCGCCACCCTTTCGTGGTTGGCCACCTCCGTAGGCTCGCGGCCCTGGTCGTAGTCGGCGTTCTTCTGCGGGTCCGCAAAGGACATGAAGACGATGTCCATGGCCGGGTTGGCGGCCCGGGCATGACGCACGATGCCTTCCAGGGCCCGCAGCTGCGTGAGGCTGTCGGTGCCGTTGCCCCGGTCATTGACAGCGGCTTCCACGAAAAGCAGGTCCACTTGCCCCGAATCCAGGACATCGCGCTGCAGGCGGAAGGCATGGGGCAGGCTGCCCAGCGAGGGGATGCCCGCGGCTATAAACCGGAACCGCGCTGCCGGGAAGCGTTCGCGGAGAAAACGGGAGACATGGTTGCGCCAGCCGGGGTTGTGGGTGATGGAACCGCCGAGATAAGCCACGGTCACCGAATCACCCGCGACGGCCTTGCGGTATACATGTCCCAGCCCGGCGCGTACCTTGACGTAGTCCGTATAGGGCAGGGGGAGCTGGACCGGATAAGCGCACTGGACGATGCGGTCCGCCCAGCATCCGGGATCGGTGATGGGAAAATGGTGACCTTCCAGCTCCTGCGGTCCGGCGTTGACCGGAATCACCGTCGCCGGGCCGCCCAGGCGGAGATAATGCTGCACCAGGGGAAAGGTGTTTTCTTCGGGGGGCACCAGCTTGTCCTGCAGGCTGATGATGTGAAAGATGGGCACATGCCAGGCGGCCAGCTCCCCGAGCCCGTCCAGGGGCTGATCACCGTAAGCCAGGGCTTCTGCCTCGCTCAGCCCGTATACCTTCCGCAACTGGGCCCAGCAGGCGCTGTCTCCCGGCGACTGCCCATGACCGCCCGGCCAGCTGCGGAAGTCGCATACGGGGGCCTCCGCATAGATGCAGCTGACCTTGTCGGGGTTGCGCTTGGCCCAGGCGTAAGCGTAGAGGCCTCCGCGGCTCACCGCCTCGAGGGCCGGCTTCGGGGCCAGGGAGATGTGACGGGTCAGGTAGCGGTAGAACAGGTCCCAGGACCGCATGGCCCGGGGTGCGCCATATTCATCGTTCGTGTTGATGTAGGCGACATAAAAGCCCCTGGAGAGCAGCAGGCTGTCCATTGCCGTATGCCAGTCCGGAAAATGCGCCCTCCATATCCAGGGGCGGCCGGGGAGGGGATGGGCGGGCTTGACGTAATAGGCATCCCTGCCGTCGATGCGGAAGCGTACCTGCTCGAAGCCGTGCCACCGGGCAGGGGACGCCTGGCGGGCGTCGCAGCGAAAGGCAGGCAGCAGCAGGCCGACAGCCAGCAGCATACCGATCCATTTTCCCAGGATGTACCTCATCGGTGTCTTTTTGTCGTTGTTTCGCGGGCGCTGGCCTAGCGGTCCGCCGCCATAAATGTCCATTGCTCCCGCGGGGAGGCCAGGGGCATCTGCGCAGGGTTGTCGACCTGACGCTCGCCCTGCCAGCGGCCGCCGCGGTCCCGGCTCGCCGTAAACCGGTACCATACCTGCCGGCCCTGCTCATAATCGTAGGTTTCCCCGTCGTCGTCGTACACGCGGCAGCTGCCGGGTGCCGTACCGTAATGCCTGAGCTCCAGGGTGAACTGCTGCCCCCTGCGCGGGGTGTGCGTGACGGCGGGGATCAGGGGAATGACGGCGCCGTCGCGGACAAACAGGGGTATGCGTTCCCCGTCGGGGCGCCAGTCGATGGAGCCGCCGCCCCCGGCATAGCGCCCGCTGTAGAAATCATACCATTTGCCCGGAGGCAGGATCACCTTCCGGCTGCGCTCCCCGCTGAACAGGGGAGCGACCAGCAGGTCGTCGCCCAGCATGTACTGGTCGCTGATGTCGTGGCGCAGCGCCATGCGGTAGGGATTGTCCGTCGCATCCAGCTTCCCCGCTCCGGGCGCCGGGGCGGCATAGCCCTCGACCAGGCTCATGGGACGGATGGGCGGGATGCCCTCAAAACAATACTGGGCAAAGGCCGTATAGAGATAGGGGAAGAGCCGCATGCGCCACAGGGCCACCTCCCGGACCTGGGCCTCTACCTCGGGATAGCTCCAGGGTTTGGTGCCGTCGGCCCAGGCGTTGAGCATGGCCATCGGCGAGAAACAGACGGACTGCATACGGCGCAGCCATTCTTCGGCACTCTTGGAAGCCCTGACCTCCGGCGTCCATAGCACGCCGATGAAGGCGCTGTTGCAGAGCGCGGTGATGAAGTCGCGGTGGTTGTAATAATCGTTGTAGAGCACATACGGAAAAGAGGAAGCCCCTGCATTGGAGGCCCTCACCAAGCCATAGGTGCGGCGGTTCGCCGCCCGGAACATCGCCGTGGTCATCCGTTGCATCAGCAAGCCGTACACCTGCCGCATCTGCTCCGCGCTGGTGCCCGAGGGGAAGGTGGCGACATCGGGCCAGAGCCACTGGTCATACCCGTCCACCTCGTCGATCTTGTATCCGGAGATCCCCAGGCGCAGGTGCTCTTTTTCGAAGAGCGAGCGGTAGAGTCCCCGCGCCGCGGGCAGGGTCAGGTCGGGCACCAGCCCGTTCCACACCGTGTGGGAGCCCGACAAGGGCCGCAGCTGCGGATACAGCGGAGAGGCGGGAGACAGGTAAGGGTTGAGCCAGAGGTTGAGGCGAATGCCCCGGTCCAGCATCTCCCGGACAAAGGCCGCCGGCCGGGGAAAGCGCGTGCTGTCCCATACAAAGGTGCATGGATAGGATTTACTTTGCCATCCAGGCTCCAGGCCAATGAAGTCCAGCGGGAACCCATGCGCCTCAAAAGCAGCCACTTCGCGGCGCACGTCCGCCTCATCGGACAGGGTGGGCACCCGCTGGGTGAAGCCCAGCCCCCATTTGGGCGGAAGGACCCCGCCGCCGGTGAACAGGTTATACCGCTGTATGGCTTCCATGGGGCGGGTGCCGGCAAACAGGTAGATCTCGGCCCCGGCGGCCGGCACGCGTATCTCCACGGCGTCGGAATAGGGCTGTGCCTCCCATCCCTTGTCGGTGTTGCGGTCATAGACATGGGGCGGGTGCCTGCTGTCGACCCGCACGGCGGTGCCGGCGTACACGGTCAGGTATCTGGCGCTGTTGATGAGCACCCCGTAGCCTTTGGTAGAGACGTAGAAGGGCACCGGCGCA
>CBINPH010000291.1:0-4314 GCA_966252445.1 uncultured Chitinophagaceae bacterium
GAGGCCGAGTTCCACCGCGAGAAGATCGGCGGCATGCCTACCGAGATGTTCTTCCATTTCTTCAAATCCTTCTCCGATGCGGCCAGGTGCAACCTGCACATCCGCGCCGAGGGGCAGAACGAACACCATAAGATAGAAGCCATCTTCAAAGCCTGGGCCAAGGCTATCCGGATGGCGGTGCGCCGGGATGCCCGCAGCGATGTGCTGCCGACGACCAAAGGCGTGGTGTAAGCGGGTACCTAGACCTTGAGGAAGATTTTTTTCCTGTACAGCCAGTAGCAGAGCAGCCATTCCAGGGTAAAGATGACCAGCGACGCGATGATCAGGGCGCCGGTCCCGGAGATGCCCGGGAACTGCAGCACGCCCGTCACCAGGGTAGTGACGTATTCGTTGAACCAGCGATGTCCTACGATCTCGAAAAACAGGTAGATGAATATCGAGTTCATACCCACGATGGTGAAGAAGCGCAGGAACCGCCGGTGGCCACCCACGTCGATCCATGCGTAGCACAGGGCCAGCCCGGCCAGGCACCATCCTCCCGAGGCCAGCGTGAAGGCGCTGGTGGCGATGCGCTTGATGATGGGGGTGACGCCCAGGCCGTCGAGGCCGTAACCGAGCAGCAGGCAGCTGCCGGCGCCGGCCAGGAGCAGCAGGATCTTGCGCCGGTCGGGAAGCGCCTGCATGAGCAGCTTGCCGGCCACGGCTCCCCATATGGTATGGGCCGCCGTGGGTATGCAGTTGATGGCCACCCAGCCGCCGCCGTTGATCTTGCGCATCAGCAGCCAGTCCACGTAGTTGCCGAAGTTGTGCTGGTCGGTAAAAGGCTGATCGAAGCCCGGCATATGGGTCAGCCGGTAGAGGGCCTCGGTCAACAGCAAGAGGCCCAGGCTGAACAGCAGCTGATAGGCGGACTTCCAGCGAAAAATGAGGAAAGCGAGCATGAGCGTGAAGGAGAGCTGCGTGAGCACGTCCCAGAGCTCGAAGGACAGGTGATCGCCCCGCACCGCATAGTCCAGCACGCCCCAGAAGAACAGCCAGGCGCAGCGCCGGCCCATCTTGGCCGCCTGCGCACCCCAGGAGACCCCCTGAGCGCTTTGCTTGCGCAGCGAGAGCGCCATGGCAACACCGGCAATAAACATGAATCCCGGCTGGATGAGATCCCAGAAGTGCAGGCCGTGCCAGGGATGGTGGGTGAACTGGCGCATCACCTGGTGAAACCAGGTGTGTTCGCTGGCATCCAGCAGATGGCCATAAAGCTCGGTGCTTTCTGCCATCAGGAGCACCATGATGAGGCCGCGGTAAAAATCCAGGGACAACAGCCGTTTGCCGGCGTCGGCCAGGTCCGCAACCCGGGAAGTCTCTGTCATCGCAAGTATTTGTTTGGCGAAAGCTAATCAATCGCGCCGTAATTTTTTGGTAAATATTTGGCGGAGCGGCCCGCCCCGTGCGGTGCGGGGGAAAATAAATTTTGAAATTTGGAATTAGTTTCCAAATTTTGCACCTGCAATGAGGAAGAATCAGGTATACATGCATGGATGGTGGCACGGACTCCGAGCAGGAAGCGCTGTGTGAAGGCACCATGGTTGCATGCAACCTTTTAAAAATACTAGGGCCCGCTAAACACAGCGGGCTCTTTTAATTTGTAAGCAAACGACCAAGGCTTTATGAAGAAATGGCTGATCCGGACCAGTTGCAAGAAAATGCTGGCCGACCTGTATACCCCCGTAGGCATCTACCTGCGCATACGCGACAGGTTTCCCGGCTCCGTGTTGCTGGAAAGCACGGATTACCACAGCGCGGAGAACAGCTTTTCCTATATCGGGATAAAGCCCATCGCCGGCATGGAGATCAACCGGGATGCCCTGGAATACAAGTATCCCGGAAAGCGCGAAGTCCGTCAGCCCCTGGATCACAGCCGTGGCATCGCCGAGCACCTGGGGGCCTTCCTGCAGTCCTTCGAGGTGCAGGGCGAATCGCCTGAGCCGGTATCTTGCGGCCTCTTCGGCTACACGGCCTACGACGCGATCCGGTTCTTCGAATCGCTGAAGCTGCGCGAGCGGCCAGCGGCCCCGGACTCGGCTATCCCGTTGCTTCGCTACCGCCTGTACCAGTATGTGATCGCCATCAACCATTTCAAGGACGAGCTTTATCTCTGCGAGAACCTGACTGAGGGGGTGGAAAGCGAGATGGCGCAGATCGAGACCCTGATACGCATCAAGGGTTGCCCGGTCTATCCCTTTGTCCCGGATGACGACGAGGACTGCAACATGTCGGATGACGATTACAAAGCCCTCGTGGAAAAGGGCATCAGCCACTGCCACCGGGGAGATGTGTTCCAGATCGTGCTTTCCCGCGCCTTCTCCAAGGGCTTCCAGGGCGACGAATTCAACGTGTACCGCGCGCTGCGTTCCATTAACCCTTCTCCTTACCTTTTCTATTTCGATTACGGTGATTACCGCCTTATGGGCAGCTCGCCGGAATCGCAGCTCATCATCAAGGGCGACAAGGTCATCATCCATCCCATCGCGGGTACGGTACGCCGTACAGGCGACGACGAGAAAGACCGGAAGCTGGCCGATGAGCTCCTGCACGATCCCAAGGAGAATGCCGAACATGTCATGCTGGTGGATCTCGCCCGCAACGACATGAGCCGTTTTGCCCGGGACGTGTCGGTCTCCGCGTACCGGCAGGTACATTACTATTCCCATGTCATCCACCTGGTCAGCGAGGTGACCGGACAGCTGCCGGACAGCACGAACCCCTTTGCCCTGCTGTCCGCCTGCTTCCCGGCGGGAACCCTGTCGGGGGCGCCCAAATACAGGGCGATGGAGCTGATCGATGACTACGAGCCCACGTCCCGGGGTTTCTACGCCGGATGCATAGGCACGGTCGGTTTCAACGGCGACTTCAACCATGCCATCATGATCCGTTCTTTCCTGAGCAGGAACAACCGCCTGCACTATCAGGCCGGGGCAGGCATCGTGTCCCAGTCCTCGCCGGACAATGAGCTGCAGGAGGTCCGCAACAAACTCAACGCCCTGAAAAAAGCCCTGGAGCTGGCCAAGTCCCTCTGATGCAGGCGGCCACGACCAAGAGATAAACGAACGACATACATGAAGATCCTGGTATTCGACAACTACGATTCCTTCACCTACAACCTGGTGCACCTGGTGGAACACATCACCGGCGGCCCCGTGGACGTATATCGCAACGATGCGATCCCCCTGGAACAGGTGAACGCTTACGACAAGATCATTCTCTCCCCCGGTCCCGGCATTCCTTCCGAGGCCGGGCTGCTCCTTCCCCTCATCACCCGGTACGGCGACAGCAAGTCCATCCTGGGCGTCTGCTTAGGTCACCAGGCCATCGGCGAAGCCTTCGGGGGCCGCATCGTCAACCTGAAGGAGGTGTACCACGGCGTCGCCACGCCCGTCACCCTGGATACGGACATGGACCTGTTCAGGGGTATGCCTGCCACGATCGAAGCCGGCCGTTATCATTCCTGGGTGGTGGAAGAAGACGGGCTCCCGGAGGACCTGCAGATCACCGCCAGGGATGAGCGGGGCTACATCATGGGGCTGCAGCACCGGCGCCTGGATGTATGCGGCGTACAGTTTCACCCGGAGAGCGTCCTGACACCATACGGGGAGCAGATATTACGCAACTGGCTGCAGCGGTAGTCCGCAACCCTAAAGAGCCCAAAAATCACAGGCATGAAAAAAATTCTCAACTATCTGTTCGAACATAAGTACCTCAGCCGGGACATGGCCAGGGAGATCCTGATCAACATCTCCAAAGGGGCATACAACGACAGCGAGCTGGCTGCCTTCATGACAGTATTCCTCATGCGCAGCATCAGCGTGGAAGAGCTGACGGGCTTCCGTCAGGCCCTGCTGGAGCTCTGCCTGCGGGTGGACCTTAACGGCCATGATACCCTGGACATCGTCGGCACGGGAGGAGACGGGAAAAACACCTTCAACATCTCCACCCTGTCCTGTTTCATTGCCGCTGGCGCCGGGGCCAAGGTATCGAAGCACGGCAATTACGGCGTCTCCACCGTGAGCGGCGCCAGCAACGTGATGGAATCCCTGGGCTACCGCTTCAGCCCCGACCGGGACAAGCTGCGCCGTGAGCTCGAGGAAACCGGCATCTGTTTCCTGCATGCCCCCCTCTTTCACCCGGCCCTGAAGAACGTGGCCCAGATCCGCCGCCAGCTGGGGGTGAGAACCTTTTTCAACATGCTGGGCCCCCTGGTCAATCCGGCCTTCCCGAAGGCCCAGATGATCGGGGTGTACAGCCTCGAGATCGCCAGGA
>CBINPH010000292.1:0-4298 GCA_966252445.1 uncultured Chitinophagaceae bacterium
GATCCGGACATGTTCATTGATGTAGGCCGCCAGATCGACCCCATCCTCCTCGCTGCCCAGATTGATATCCAGCAATACGGCATCCGGGCAATGAACATGCAACTCCTCCCTGGCCGTAGAAAAATCATACGCGATCCCCGATACCGTGAAATCATTGTTGTTCAGGTAGTACGCGATATTCTCCGCGATGACGGGCTCGTCTTCTACAATCAGGACCTTTAAATTACTCATAAATGGCAACCTTGTATTTTCTGATCTTCATGACCACGCAGGCGCCGTTGTCATTGCATATCTCCAGATCTGCCTTCATCTTCTGCGCAAAGGCCCTGATCAGGCGCATACCGAATGACGAACCATGGGCCGCGTCGACGGCCTGCGAAAAGCCTCCCCCGTTGTCTCTGACCTGCAGGAAGAGCAAACCGTTGCACCTTTTCAGCTCGACATGTATTGTCCCGCCCTCCTTCCCCTTGAAGGCATACTTCAGGCTGTTGCTGATCAGTTCGTTCAATATCAGCCCGATGGGCACAACGGTGTCCACATCCAGGACCATCTTCTCAATATCGGCGGTCAGTTCTACCTGTCCGGGGTGAATATTGTACGAATTGAAAAGGCTTCTCGCCAGGTGATTGATATAGGCTTCCACCGCTATTCCCTTCCTGCCGTGTTGGCTATACAGGCTTTGATGGATCAGGGACATGCTGTTCACCCTGTTCCGGCTCTCTTTCAGGGCCACCGAAGCCTCTGTGTCGCCAATGGTAATGGCCTGCAGGTCCAGCAGGCTGGAAATAAACTGCAGGTTATTCTTTACCCGGTGATCGACTTCTTTCATCATCGTTTGCAACTCCTCCGCCTGGCCTTTGATGATGGCATTCTTGACACGCTGGTTACGGTACAGGTAGAATATGCCTCCCGCCAATGCCAGAAAGACCATGGCTCCGATGATCAACAGCAGCAGTTTGGTCTTTTCATCCCGCAGCTCCTGTTCCCGCAGCTGGTCCCGCACATGCAGATACTTGAGTTCATCCCTGGTGAACTGGCTGTTCAGGATGTATTCCAGATCGCCCACGGTATGCATGTTTTCCGGGTAATAGCGCTCCATTTGCTCGTCATAAGCCTCCATGGACTGGTAGGCCTTTTTATACATGCTGTTCCGTCCATAGGTCCTGCCCATGTTCTTGTAAATCATGCCGAACATCTCCGGCACGCTGATCCGCTCTGCTGTCCGCAAGGCGCTGTCATAGCGCAGTGCCCCTTCCTGCACCGCCCCTTCCGTGGTCAGGTAATTTCCCTGCTGTATATAATAACGGATCATGATGTTCAGGTCCGCCGTATCAGAAATTTGTCCGGTGATTTGGGCCAGCTCCTGCCCCGCCTTCTCCATTTGGTGGCGAGCGATGTACACTCCTACCCTGCTCAGCCTGGACAGGATGGCGTCATAGCGCAAGCCTTCTTGCCCTTCTGTGGCAATGGCCATGTCATAATACTGCAATGAGCTGTCATAGCGACCCTGCTGGTCGTAGCTCTCCCCCAACTTCTCCATGATCCTTAGGCTGCCGAGGGTATCCTGAAGCCATTGTTTAATGGTCAGGGCTTTCTTCAGATCCGGAATCGCCTTATCGCTCGCTCCGGGCATCACATGGTAAAGCATGCCCAGATATTCCAGCACATCAGCCCTTAGCCTGGGCAGTTTCAGGGTTTCCGCTGCCCGCATGGCATAGTTCAACTTGTCGGCCGACGTCTTGTAGTTGCCACGAAAATACTGTTGCTTGCCCATGGCGAAGAGGGTATACGCTTTCTCCTTTTCCGCCTGGGTCAGGTTGAAATGCTCCCGCGCATTAAAGAAAGCTCCAAAGGCCCGGTTGTGATTTTTATGGAGGTCGTACATCTCTCCTTTGGCATAAAAAACCTTTCCGGCCAGGTAGTGATCATGCACCTTCAGGGCCAGGGTCAGGGCCTGCTTAAAAATGCTGTCGGCGGCCTTTGTATCCCGTTTCCCCGTTTCCGTGCCCCGACGGATCAACTCCGTGATGGATGTATAAAGGGTGTCGGAAGGCGGCGCCTGGGTTGTCGGGGGACTTTGGGCCGCCCCTTGGGACAGCGCCAAGACGAACGCCAGGAAAGCAGCGAATTTCATGGGCGTTTCTTTGGTTTTGCCGCCGAATCCTCCTGCCCCATGGAATGCGCGGTCTTCACCTTGACAAGGCATGCTCTCTTCCATGCGGGACCCCCTATAAAGTTACCATTTCCCGGTCAAGCGGCCATTACCCCAAAGGATAATATTGGGTATCCCCTCCCCGGGCATGGCCAGGGCCTTTCCCTGTGGGCAGCCAACCTCGGGAACGGGTTGGATTAAAAGTCGTACCCTACAGCAAATAATGATAAATTTGGCCCTGGAACAAAAGCAGATCCGGTTTACCCATTTGATTTTGAAACCTGAGGCAGGCACATGCGTCAGTCCGGTTCGAACATCTGATGAGATGCCGGCCAAATATTTACCGCTATGCGCCCCATCTGGTTATGGGCTTTCCTGATCTTTGCCGGAGGCCTGTCGTCCTGCCAAAAAGACAAGCCTGTCGCGACCGAAAAGCTTTCCGGAACCTGGATATTTACCGACGAAAACATGGTCACTTTCGCTCCCCATGGATCCCAGGTGCCCATGAGCAGCTTTAAAGGCTCGGCCATCAATTTCCATACGATCACCACAGCTGGCTACGGGATGCTGGCGACCTCCAGCATGACGATGACGGACGGCAGCATAAGGATTACCTTTAACGGTCAGGGAACCTATACCTTTGCCAGCCCCTGGAGGCCTGACGAAACAGGCCATTACCGTGTCGTGCAGGACAGCTTGCTGGTCATCCAGCCGGACAGCGCTGATTTCATCAAGTTCAATTACCCGACAATGTCGGTCAGCGCCGGCAGCGTGATCATCACGTCCGTGGACTCGCTGCCGGCCTACGACCCCTACGACAACGATGATTATCAGTTCATCGGAGACACCGTCTATTTTACGTGCCCGGACAACCGCCGGGAACTGACCCTCGCTACGTCCTGGATATCCAAAGCGGCGGCGCCCACAGAACCCTTTTGGAAAGATACGCTGCTGCTGCAGGCGCATATTGCCCACTTCAGGCGTCAGCCGTAGTGAACTATGCTGCCGGTCCTGCAGGAGACACCGGCTTATGGCCTGGTCAGGTCGCTCTTCATTAACCCGCCTCAATGCCTGCGGAAGAGGCGGCCGATCCGGAACCACAAGCCGGGCTTTCTGATGACACAAATCTCGCCCAGCCGCGCCGGCACCGGGCTCAGGTGCAGGGTGAGTTCCTGCCCGGGTTTCAGGTGAGGCAGGCTCCGCTCCAGGCTGTCGAAGCCGAGGCAATCTACCCGCAGCATGGCGCCGTCGGGCAAGGCCTCCGCGCGGATGGCGAACCTGCCCTGGCTGTCCGCAACCACTGCCCACGACGTGCCTTCGATGCGGACCACCGCTCCGGCGAGAGGCTGACCGGTCGCTCTATCCACCAGGCTGCCGCGGACAACCACGCTGTCCCGGGGCGGCCGGCCGGGATCATCGGAGGGCCTTTCCGCCATCCCTGCCCGCCGGTCCAGCGCCGTCGTCGGGCTGGGGGAAGCCGCCGCCACTTGCCTGGCCATGCCCGCCAGCAGGAGGGCTCCCAGCAGGCCACGCATCAGGGCCTGCAGCGGCGAGGGCTCCGGGCGCCCCAGGGGGCGGTCCAGCTGGCTGGGGCTGAAGCGTCCGCAGACGGGGCCATCCGTGGCTCGCAGCCTGGCCAGCAGGGCAGCGTCGCTGAGGCCGCTGAAGTCGACCACCGTCTTGCGGCAGTGCTGGCAGAACCGGCCGCCTTCACCGGGCGTCATGGCCTGCCAGGAACGCCCGCAGGGCCGGGGTATGGTCAAACGGTCATGGGAATTCATAATATGCATCTGGGACAAGTTAGAAGGATGTAGAGGAGGTCATATGCGCCCATGATGCCATGAACGCGCGCTTTCCACAGCACCCAGGCAAACTTTTTTTGATGAGGATACTAACAGGCATGGGCCGGCATCGCCTGTCCAGGGGCCCCATGCCGGCTGCCGCCCCGGCGGGACCTCAGAACTCGGAGATGCGAAAGCTGCGGATGACCTCGCCGAGGCTCTGGTAGTCTGGCTTCAGCAGCCCTATGGCCGGGTTGTTGAGATCATGGATGACGTTGAGGATGATAAAGCTCATCACCACGAAACTCAGTGAGATGATATGCACCCGGTTGTTGTTGATCTTTTCGATGAAGCAGATAAGCTGT
>CBINPH010000293.1:0-4253 GCA_966252445.1 uncultured Chitinophagaceae bacterium
ACAGCTGGGGCGACTGGGGCAAGGCGTAGAATTGGCCGGGGTTCATTCGGGAGGGCACCACAAAGTCCCGGGCGCCTTCCGGGGTAGACTTGATCAGGAAGGGCGTCTCGATGTCCAGAAAACCATGGCTGTCCAGGTATTGCCTGACGGCGCGGTTGACCCTGTATCGCAGTTCCAGGTTGCGGCGCACGGGGTTGCGCCGCAAATCCAGGTAACGGTACCGCATCCGGAGGTCTTCCCCCCCATCGGTATCGTCCTGGATGGTAAAAGGGGGCACCTTGGAGGTATTCAGGATGGTAAAGGCCGACACCTCGATCTCTACATCGCCGGTGGGAAGCTGCGGATTCTTGTTGCTCCTGGACCGCACGGTGCCCCGCACCTGCAGGACGTATTCCCGGCCTATGCCCTCCGCTTCCAGCTGGGCATTCAGTGCTTCGCCGAACAGCAGCTGGGTGATCCCGTAGCGGTCCCGCAGGTCGACAAAAGTGATGGCCCCGAATTTCCGGATGGTCTGCACCCAGCCGGCCAGCGTGACCTCCTGCCCTTCGTGGGCGATCCGGAGCTCTCCACAGGTATGCGTCCTGTACATGATCTTTCGTCTGAAAAATGAAGATTCTGCGCCCTGCGCCCTTTCAAATCAGCGCAAAGATAGGAAAGGGATGTTACTTGCATGGTCCTGTTGGCCTTGGCGGGCAGGGGCCGCCCAAAAGCTCCCGTTAAAAAAGCGGGCGCCATGACAAACATGACACCCGCGTACGGCAAGCATTGCGTTCAATGGGCAGTAAGCATGCTCTTCAGGCCTCAGAGACAAATCTGCTTTTCGGCCATCATTTTCCGGAGGTTGATGAGCCCGTAGCGCATGCGCCCCAGGGCCGTATTGATGCTTACCTGGGTAGCATCCGCGATTTCTTTGAAGCTCAGTTCGCCATAATGCCGCAGGATGATGACTTCCCGCTGTTCGGGCGGCAGCCTGTCCAGCATCTGGCGCACGGTTTCGTGGCTTTGACGGCGGATCATGACTTCCTCGGCACAGGGTTCGGCAAAGGGGAGAATGTTAAAAATATCCTTGTCCTCCCCCGTGCGGACCACGGGCGTCCGCTTGATCCGGCGAAAATGGTCCACACAGAGGTTATGGGCAATGCGCATGGCCCAGGGAAGGAATTTTCCCTTTTCGGTATACCCCCCTGTACCCAGGGTGTCGATGATCTTGATAAAGGTCTCCTGAAAAATGTCCTCCGCCAGATACTGATCGCGTACCAGCAGCACGATGGATGTGAATATTTTGTCCTTGTGGCGTCGGATGAGCTCGGAGAGCGCGTTTTTGTCCCCCTGACGGTATAACGCAATGAGGCCCTGATCGTTCAGGTCACCATGGACCTGCATAAACCCTTCTGTAGTTTGTCTCATAAAGCGAAAACTTAACGTAGAGGTTTATGCGATAAGGTCTTATTTGGCCTGGTAATGAGAGTTTTAAGAAAATGTTAAAATTTAATGCCTTGCAAATATAACAGTATTTTCCAAATCACCAAATTTGTGCAAACCTGCTTTCCGCACCCCGGGCCCTCCGTCCATCTATACGAGCGTCCGTCCAAATTCGTTTCTTCCTGCTTACCTTTGGGGGGATGGGCAAAACATAAACCGTACGCCGCTCCCCCAGGCGTACCCTGACCGATGACGACGCCATTTATATCAAAGGCGCCCGCATACACAACCTGAAAAACATTGATGTGGCCATACCCCGCCGCCGTCTGGTGGTGGTTACCGGGGTATCGGGGTCCGGGAAATCCTCCCTGACCATGGATACCCTGTATGCCGAGGGGCAGCGGCGATATGCGGAAAGCCTGAGCGCCTATGCCAGGCAGTTCCTCGTGCGCATGGATAAGCCTGAGGTGGATTACATCAAGGGCATATGTCCCGCCATAGCCATCGAGCAGCGGGTCATTACGCGGACCCCGCGCTCCACCGTGGGCTCCATGACCGAGATCTACGACTATTTCCGCCTCCTGTTCGGGCGGGTGGGCAGGACCTACTCCCCCGTGTCGGGACGGGAGGTCAGCAAACATCAGGTCAGCGACGTGGTGGACTACATCGCCGGTCTCCCAGCAGGTACGCGGGTGCTGGTGCTGATCCCCCTTCGCCGGCAAAGGGGCCGGAAGACCGTCGAGGAACTGAACATTCTGTTGCAAAAAGGCTTCTCCCGTCTCTATGATGCCGGGGAAGGCCAGATCCTCCGGATAGAAGACCTGCTCGCGGACAGCCGCTGGAAAGCCCCGGCATCGTTGTATGTGCTGGTAGACCGCCTGGTGGCGAAGGCCTTTGACGAAGAGGAGCGGCATCGCATCGCCGACAGCGTCCAGACGGCTTTCTATGAAAGCGACGGCGACTGCATCATCGAACTGGACGGCCGGGAGCAAACGGCCTTCTCGAACCGCTTCGAACTGGACGGGATGCGTTTTGAAGAGCCAAGCCCCAACCTGTTCTCCTTCAACAATCCCTATGGGGCCTGCCCCGTATGCGAAGGGTTCGGGCAGGTCCTCGGCATAGATCCCGACCTGGTGATCCCCGACAAACGCCTGAGCATTTATGAAGGGGCCATTGCCTGCTGGCGGGGAGAGAAGATGAAGGAATGGAACCAGGCGCTGATCAAGGCAGCCAAAAAATTCGATTTCCCCATCCACAAACCGGTGGCAGAGCTCAGCGAGGAACAATACCGTACCCTGTGGACCGGAAACGAGTATTTCAGCGGGATCGACGACTTTTTCCGCATGGTGGAGGAAAACGTGTACAAGGTCCAGTACAGGGTTTTGCAGTCCCGTTTCCGGGGCCGCACCCTCTGCCCCAGCTGCGGGGGCAGCCGCCTGCGGCCGGAAGCCCTGTATGTAAAGGTAGGCGGCCGGCACATCGCCGAGCTGGTTGAGATGCCCGTCAGCCAGCTGAAAAGCTGGTTCGACGGGTTGCAGCTCAACGATTATGATGCGCAAGTGGCGCGCCGGATTCTTTTGGAGATCCGGCAACGCCTGCAGACGCTGCTGGACGTAGGGCTGGGCTACCTGACCCTGAACCGCCTGGCGAACTCCCTCAGCGGCGGCGAGAGCCAGCGGATACAGCTCACGCGTTCCCTGGGGAGCAACCTCACCGACTCCCTGTACATCCTCGATGAACCCAGCATTGGCCTGCATACCCGGGACACGCTGCGGCTGATCGCGGTGCTGAAGCAGCTGCGGGACCTGAACAACACGGTGATCGTCGTAGAGCACGACGACGAAATGATGAGACATGCCGATTACATCATCGATATGGGCCCCCTGGCCAGCCATCTCGGCGGGGAAGTGATCTTCGCCGGCACTTATGAAGAGATCCTGCAAAGTGATGAAAGCCTGACGGGGCAATACCTGAGCGGCAGGATGAGCATCCCGGCGCCGGCCGTCCTGCGCCAGGCGCGCCTGGGCATCCGGTTGGAGGGTTGCCGCCACCACAACCTGAAGAACATCAGCGTGGATTTTCCACTCCAGGTATTTACGGTCGTGTGCGGCGTCAGCGGATCGGGCAAGACCACGCTGGTCAGGCAGATCCTGTATCCGGCGCTGCAGAAACTGAAAGGAGAGGTCGCCGACAAGCCCGGCTACTTCGCCGCCATGACGGGTGACACCGACGCCATCACCCTGATTGAGATGGTCGACCAGAACCCCATCGGTAAATCGTCCCGTTCCAACCCGGTCACCTATATTAAAGCCTATGACGAGATCCGTCAGCTATTTGCCCGACAGCCGCTGAGCAGGATGCGCGGCTTCGACCCGCGCCATTTCTCTTTCAATGTAGACGGGGGACGTTGCGATACCTGCAAGGGGGAAGGTGAGATCCTGGTGGAGATGCAGTTCCTGGCCGACGTGCACCTGACCTGCGAGAGCTGCAAAGGGAAGCGTTTCAAGGACGAGGTTCTCGAGGTCAAATACCGGGACAAGAGCATCTTCGACGTGCTGGAAATGAGCGTCGATGAAGCGCTCGCTTTTTTCCGGGACGCTCCCGAAGTCAGCCGCAAGATGCAGCCCCTGAGCGACGTAGGCCTGGGGTATGTCAAGCTGGGCCAGTCCTCCGACACCCTGAGCGGCGGGGAGGCGCAGCGTGTGAAGCTGGCCTCTTTCCTGGGCAAGGGCCGGGGAAGCGACCACGTGTTGTTTATCTTCGATGAACCCACCACTGGCCTGCATGCACACGACATCAGCAAGCTGCTGGCCTCTTTTGACGCCCTGATC
>CBINPH010000294.1:0-4241 GCA_966252445.1 uncultured Chitinophagaceae bacterium
GCCGGCTACCTCACTGGAATCCACCAGCCGCTTCCACACATGGTCGGAACGGAGGTACAGGGCGCTGTCGTGCTGGCTGTATATGATCATACCGTCCGGGGGATTCAGGGCGGTCATCGAGGAGGTGTCCAGGATGCGGGTCAGCAGCAGGCCCTGCTGCTGGCTTTCCAGTTCAAGGATGGAGGCGCGGTTAATGGTGGTGGGGTTGTTGCCGATCTTCATCTGAGCCTGAGACCGGACCGCCACGAGCAGGCTGCCGACAAGCATGAGGAGCAGCCACTTCGATCGAAGCATGTGTTTCATCGTCAATGATTTAGGTTAAAATAGGTAAGGCGAAGCGTCTCCGGAGCGGCGCATGGCGCCGTTCGGAACACCGATGCCGGGGTTCCTGCTTGCGGGCTGCGGGAGGAAACGGCTGTCCATCCGTCCGTGGGTCCGGACCTGGCGGAGAGGAGGGGGCCGTGCACCGGCAAGCAAGAGCGGAATCGGTCGCAAAATTGTGTTTTATTCCATACAGAATACAGTGTTCAGGAATATTGAACATAAAGAACAACCCGGGGTCAAATGAATGACTGTTCAGGAAACGGGGGTGCCCGGGACCCCGCCGGAAGGGCTTGCGGGGAGGCGTTCCGGCGGTCGGGTTGTACGGCCCACATTTTTTCCCGGCGGCCTTGGTTGCCGGGGAAATGTAGAGTATCTTTGCGGCAAATTTCGGCAGGGAATGTTCAGAAAACGCCTCAAACGCAATATAGGAGCCAGTTTAGCCATGTTTTTCCTGGGAGCCTGGCTGAGTACTACCCCTGCTGCTGCCCGCCAAGGGCAGGATACCGGTTCCACCGGCGCCCCGGTGCCCGAAGCTGCGGAGCACACCTCCGAAACCAAAGGCTTTGATGCCAATAAAGTCATCCTGGGCCATGTCAAGGACGCCCACGTATGGCATTTCTTTGACATCAACGGTCATCCGGTGAGCATACCCCTCCCCGTGATCCTCTATGTACCCAAGCAGGGCCTGTCGATCTTTTCGGCCGCCCGCTTCCACCACGGGGAACACTCCCACAAGGGCTTCCGCCTGATGACGTCCGAGTACGTGGAAAAATACGGGCTGGACCCCAACAAATATTTCGCCGGGCGCATCATCGCCGTGCACGAGGACGACTCTCCTTTTCTGGACAAGCCGGTCTACGATTTTTCCATGACCAAGAACGTGCTGCAGATGATCCTGTCGGCCATCCTCCTGATCCTGATCTTCAACGGCATGGCGCGCAAGTACAGCCGCCGCCCGAACCGGGCGCCCAGCGGCTTCCAGAACGCCCTGGAGCCCTTCGTGATCTTCATCCGCGACGACGTGGCCAAGCCTTACCTGGGGAAGAAAGCCGACAAGTACCTCCCCTACCTGCTGACCATATTCTTTTTCATCTGGATCAACGCCCTCATCGCGCTGATACCGGGGTCCGCCAACGTGGCGGGGAACCTGGCCTTCACCGGGGTGCTGGCCGCGTTCACCTTCATCTTTATCATGATCAGCACCAACAAGGCCTACTGGAAGCACATCAGCTGGCCTCCGGGCATCCCCCTCTGGGTGAAGCCGATCCTGATCCCGGTAGAGATCCTGGGCATCTTCACCAAGCCCTTCGCCCTGATGATCCGTCTGTTTGCCAACATGCTGGCCGGGCACATGATCATCCTGAGCATTATTTCGCTGATCTTCATCTTCGGCGGCCTGGCGGCCGTGGCGGGGTGGGGCTTTTCCATCGTGTCGGTGGGCTTCACCATCTTCATGTACCTCGTCGAACTGCTGGTGGGGCTTATCCAGGCGTTTATCTTCGCCAACCTCTCCGCCCTGTTCATCGCCCAGGCTTTCGAGCACGGTCACCACGGTCCTGAGGAGGAGGAGCTCGTTGTCTGACCTGAAGCCCTGTGGCCCCTGCATGCGTATTCATTCAATCACCATATAAATCACACTTTTATGACCATGTTGAGCATTGTATTGTTGGCCGCCGACGGCCTGGCCAAGGTAGGCGCCGGTCTGGCTGCCGGCCTCGCCGCCATCGGCGCCGGTATCGGCATCGGCCAGATCGGTAAGGACGCCATGAGCGCCATTGCCCGTCAGCCGGAGGTAGTCGGAGAAATCCGCTCCAACATGATCGTGATGGCGGCACTGGTGGAAGGGGTTGCCCTCTTCGCCGTCGTGGTAGCCGTTCTCGCGCTCTTTGTCGGTTAAAAACTTACTGCATTCAACGCACAGGGCCGCGAATGCAGTATTTTTTATCCAGGGCCGCCCGCCGGCGCCACCATTTAATCGTATCTTCCCTTTCGAGAAACATAAACGAACGAGACCATGGATTTGCTTAGTCCCGATTTTGGATTGATCTTCTGGACGGTGCTTATTTTCCTGCTGACCCTGCTCATCCTGAGCAAATATGCCTGGAAGCCCATCCTGAACATGCTCAACGAGCGGGAAAGGAACATCGCCGACTCCATCGAGACCGTCGAGCGCATCAAGGCGGAGATGAGCCAGATGAAGTCCGAACACGAGCAGGTGCTGCTCGAAGCCAAGGCGGAGCGCAGCCGCATCCTCAAGGAAGCCAAGGAAGCCAAGGACCAGATCATCAGCGAGGCGAAGGAACAGGCCAAGGCAGAGGCCCGCAAGGTCATCGAGGAAGCCCAGGTGGCCATCCACAACCAGAAGATGGCGGCGCTGACCGACGTGAAGAACCAGGTAGGCCAGCTGGCCATCGAGGTGGCCGAGAAGATCCTCCGCAAGGAGCTGGCCGGCAAGGGCGAGCAATATCATTACATCAACCAGCTGGCGCAGGAGATCAAGCTCAACTGATCCCCGCCGGAGCCTATAAAAGATAAAGAACCGACATGCTTAATCCGCGCCTTGCCTCCCGGTATGCAAAAGCCCTGATCGACCTGGCCACCGAAACCGGCCAGCTGGATACCGTTTTCCGCGATATGGAGCTGCTGCATGCCACGACCAGCGCCAGCAGGGAGCTTACGGCCTTCCTGCGGAGCCCCGTCATCCATGCGGAGAAAAAGGAAAAGATATTTACGGCGCTCTTCACCGAGCGGATCAGCACCCTGACGGACCAGTTCTCGAAGCTGCTCATCCGCAAGGGGCGCGAGGGGGTCCTGCCTGAGGTGATGCAGGACGGCATCCGCCAGTACCGGCGCCTGAAGCATATCCGCCAGGTGAAGATCACCACGGCCGTGCCCCTGGACGAAGCGCTCCGCGAGCAGCTGGTCGCCCGGGTGAAGGCCGATATCCCTGATGAGCAGATCGAGCTGCTGACCAGCGTGGATGAGTCCCTGGTGGGCGGCTTCATCCTGGAGACGGAGAACCAGCTGTTCGACGCCAGCATCAGCCGGGACCTGCAGGACATCAAGCGGCAATTCCTGAAAAACGTATATGTGCGGAACATCCGCTGACATCATCCAAACCTTCATAAACGCTAAAACGCAATACAGAACATCATGGTGGACATCAAACCCGATGAAATATCAGCGATACTGCGTCAGCAGCTGAGCAACTTCAACGTATCCGCCGACCTCGAGGAGATCGGCACGGTCCTGCAGGTGGGTGACGGTATCGCCCGCATCTACGGGCTCAACAACGTGGGCGCCGGCGAGCTGGTCGAATTCGAGAACGGCGTGCGGGCCATCGCCCTCAACCTGGAAGAGGACAACGTGGGCGTGGTGCTGATGGGAGAGGCTTCCGATATCAAGGAAGGCGACAAGGTCCGTCGCACCAAGCTGATCGCCTCCATCAAGGTGGGCGAGGGCCTGGTGAGCCGGGTGATCAACACGCTGGGTGAGCCAATAGACGGCAAGGGCCCCATCGAAGGGCCCCTGTACGAGATGCCGCTGGAGCGCAAGGCGCCGGGGGTGATCTTCCGGGAGCCGGTGAAGGAGCCCCTGCAGACGGGTATCAAGGCCATCGACGCGATGATCCCCATTGGCCGCGGCCAGCGCGAGCTGGTGATCGGCGACCGCCAGACCGGGAAGACGGCCATCACCATCGACACGATCATTAACCAGAAGGAATTTTACGACGCCGGCCAGCCGGTATACTGTATCTACGTCGCCATAGGCCAGAAAGCCTCGACCATCGCCCAGGTGATGAAGACGCTGGAACAGCACGGCGCCATGGCCTATACGACCATCGTCGCCGCCTCGGCCTCCGACCCCGCTCCCCAGCAGTTCTACGCGCCCTTCGCCGGCGCGGCCATCGGGGAGTT
>CBINPH010000295.1:0-4220 GCA_966252445.1 uncultured Chitinophagaceae bacterium
ACAGGTCGGCGCTCTGCTCCGCCGTCAGCGAACCCATGTCGAACCAGATCTCGGAGATGGGACCATAATGGGTGAGCAGCTCGGTGACCTGCTGCATGTTGTAGGCATGATGTTCGGGGGTGATGGGATCCGAATTGGTACTGGAGATGGGCGACGCTTGTGGAAAATGCCAGTCGATCAGCGAAAAATATACGCCGAACTTCAGGCCATGGCGGCGGCAGGCCGCCGCCAGCTCGCCTACCACATCGCGCCCATACGGGGTCGCGTCCACGATATTGAAAGTCGTGTAGGCCGAGCGGAACATGCAGAAGCCGTCGTGGTGCTTGGCCGTGATGACCACCGAACGCATGCCGGCGGCACGCGCCAGCAGGGCGATGGAGTCGGGGTTCCAGCGTTCCGGGTCGAAGCGCCGCGCCTGGTCGGCATAGACGTCGCTGTATATGCCCGCATGGGCCTGGATCTGCTCGCTGTATCCCCGCGTCACCGGCTTGCCTTCCCATACCCCGCCCAGCAGGGAATAGAGGCCGAAGTGGATGAACATGGCATACTTGTCGCTCTTCCATTCCTGCAGGGCCTCGGAAGGGGACTGGCGGGCACGCAGCGGGTCCATAGCCGTCAGGGACAGCAGGGCGAAAAAGAGGATCCTTTTGAGGGGCATGCGGGCAGTTTTAGCAGGACCAAAATACAGTATTCCCGCCACTGCCGGAGCAGCTCGGAAAAGCACCGCCGCCGGCGCTCCACGGGGGCGGCTACCTGGTCAGGGTATACCCGGCCAGGGTGTTGCCCAGAAAGGTAGGAACGACCAGCAGGCTTTTTTCCGGGATATAGGTGATGTCGGCGGTGTTCTTGTGCGCGTCCTTGGTGTCGAGGAGCTGTGTGGCCGTGCCGTCGGCACGCACATAATACACCTCACCCACCCAGCGGGAAGCGATCAGGTCGCTGGCGTTTACCGCCGCCAGGCCATCGCCGCCCTTCACGCCGTCGGAGAACAGCTGCAGCTGCCCTGACGCCTCGTCATAGGTATAAATGCCGCCGGCCGCCAGGATCCAGAGCCTGCCCTTCCAGGCCAGCAACCCGTTGACGCCTTTCATTTCCGGCTGTTCCAGGTATGGGGCGATCTTGCCGTCAGCATAGCGGTAGACCTTGTTCTGCCGGGAGTCGGAAACGTATACGCGGCCGGCATCGTCAATCGTGATGTCATTGAGGAAAGTGGCGCCGGGCACGTCGACCCGGGTGACGATCTTTCCCGCAGCCACATCGATGATCACCAGCTGGTCCAGGTCCGCCACATAGAGCTTGCCCTCATAAAGGCCCAGCCCCTTGGCGGCGTTGAGCCCCTCGACCCAGTGCAGGTCGGTGATCTGGCCGTCGGCGTCCAGCTTCGAGATGAACCCCTGGCCGTCCTTGGCCGCGCCGTCGCCGTCGATGTTGGAGACATAGAGCACCGAAGCCTGCGGGTCCCAGAGCGCGGATTCGGGGGCCCTTACGGTCGTGTCGGTTTCCCATTGCTTCTGCAGCGAGGGCGCCGTATCCCCTACCGCGGCGATGCTGTCGGCGGCACTGCCCGACCCGGTGCCGCTGCCTGCGCAGCCGGCGATGCACCATCCTGCCAACAGCAGGGATGCCAGGAGAAAATGATGACTGTGCATGATGCGAATTTTTCAAAGTGAGTGGTTCCAAAAATAAGGTTTTAGAGAGCCTTTCCAAAATCATCCGGGATGATCCTCCAGACGGAATGGATGTGCTGGGTGTCCTGCTGGCGGCTGCAGTACTCGATCACCAGTCCCTGGTCGGACTGCAGGCGGGAGTATTGGGGCCGGTCCGGTGCGGTGGGTCCCATCCACACCAGGCGCAGGCTGGGCCAATCCCTCTCCTGTATCCGCTCGCGATAACGGCGCGCCAGCTCGGGAGTGAGGTTGTTCACATAGACATCGATCAGCGCAAGCAGGGTCGCCTGCTGGTCGGGGTTCAGGGACGCTGCCGGAAGGCCGTCATGGGCATGGAGGAAGGCCTCCCGGCCGGTGCGGGTGAGGATGTCGCTGCCCCTGGGCTGTTCGGCGCTGGTGACAGCGCGGTTTCGCTGGGCGGGGCTCAGGGAAGCCATCAGCTTCCGGGCCAGCCCGGTCTCGGCGAACATGTTCTCCATGCCCGCCTCAGGGCCGTCAGGCAGCACCGCCGGATGGCTGCCCACGAAGAAAGGCGTGACGCTGATGCCGCCGTCGGAAAGGGTCACGCTCAGTGAGAAATGATGCCCTTCGAAGCGCCAGGCCCAGGGGGCGTCGCCAGGCGTGCCGAAGATGGTGAGCCAGTAGCGCCCGCTGCCATAGTACTGCCGTACGTCGCCCTGGTAATGGTTGTCTTTCAGCCAGTCGTCCAGGCGGATGATGTTCACGGCCTTGAGATAGCCCTGCTCGCTGAGCACCGTCTGCAGCAGGCGATGCACCAGCGTCTTCTGCGCCGCGCTCAGCTCACGAAGCTCTATGCCCTGTCGGGGATGCATGTTCACCGGCTCATTGGACCAGCGCAGGCGGTCGCTGTCGCCGAAGGGCCTGAGGCATTTGGCGCGCTGCCCGGCATCGAAGCTGGCGACCACGGCTTTGGCAGTGGCGGCAATGGCGCCCCGCAGGGCAGGCGACTGGGCGCGGACACCCCCCGCGAACAGGATGGCGCACAGCAGGAACAAGGCGGAACGAAGCATCTTTTTTTCTTAAATATACGCCGCCTTGACCAGATATCCCGCGTAAAGAGGATGGTCAGCCCCGCCGCCGGTTAAACCATGGGCTGCGACCGCAGTCATATCCCAAACGTCCACCCATGGCATTGTTCAAAAACCCCGGCGAGCTGCAGCACCTGTGCTGGCGTGCCGGCTTCGGGCCCGACGCTTCTTTGCTGCGGCCGGCGCCCGTCTCCGGCGAAGAAGCGCTCTTCCTCCAGCTCAGCGGCGCCGGCGCCCCTGCCCCGGCCGCAATCACGGTGCCCGAGACGGAAGCGCTGCTCCGGCAGTACGAGGCCCTGGTCAGCCGGCGGCAGAAACCCTCTGCGGAGATGCGGAAGGCCCTGCGGCGCCAGGAAGTCCGCGGCCTGCGCAAGCTGAACCTGGCCTGGATAGAGCGTATGGTGGCTACGCCATATCCCCTGCAGGAGAAGATGGCGCTGTTCTGGCATGGCCACTTTGCCTGCCGTGTCAACAGCGTGGTGCAGCAGCAACAGCTGCTGGGCGTCATCCGGAAGCATGCCCTGGGAAGTTTCAGGACCCTGCTGACCGAGGTCTCCAAGAGCCCGGCGATGCTGCAGTTCCTCAACAACCAGCAGAACCGCAAGCGCCATCCCAATGAAAATTTCGGGCGCGAGGTGATGGAGCTCTTCACCATGGGAAGGGGACATTACACGGAGGACGACGTGAAGGAAGGCTCCCGCGCCTTCACCGGATGGGGATATACGCGGCGGGGGGAGTTCACCTTCCGCGCCGCCGCCCATGACGAGGGCAGCAAGACTTTCCTGGGTCGCACGGGACGCTTTACCGGAGACGACATCCTGGACATGCTGCTGGAGCAGAAGGCCACCGCCCGCCACATCACCGAAAAGATATATCGCTATTTCGTCAATGATGCGCCGGACCCCGGCCATGTGGATGCGCTGGCCGAACGCTTTTATCCCGATTACGACATCGCCGCCCTGATGCAAACCATGCTGCGCGCGGACTGGTTTTATGATGCCGCCAACCGCGGCAACCGCATCAAATCGCCGGTCGAGCTGCTGGTGGGCATGCGCCGCGCCGTGCCGGTGCGCTTCGGCAAGCCGGAAGCCCAGCTGGTCTTCCAGCGGCTCATGGACCAGGTGTTGTTCCATCCGCCCAATGTGGCCGGCTGGCCGGGAGGGAGAAGCTGGATCGACAGCTCGACCCTGCTGTTCCGCATGCGCCTGCCCCAGATCATCTATGCCGCCGGCGCCGTGAGTGCCCGCCCCAAGGACATGCCCGACGAGATGGCCTATGCCCCCGGGGACCGGAATCCCTACCTGCGGGGCATGGCCGGCAAAGTAGAGGCCGTGCCCGAATGGGAACGCTTGGCCACCACCTTCAGCGGCCTGGCCGATGCGGAGCTGCCGCGGGCCCTTGCCGAGGTCCTTCTCGCCCGGGACCCGGCACCGGACACCTTGGCCCTGCTGGCCCGCCATGCCGGCCACGGCTCCCGCGGGGACCAGCTGCGCCACCTCACCAT
>CBINPH010000296.1:0-4194 GCA_966252445.1 uncultured Chitinophagaceae bacterium
ACAGGCATGCCGGTCTTGGTGAAAACATATTGGTCGTCGTTGAGGATCCCGTCCCGGTTCACATACAAGGTCGCCGCCAGCATAAATTCCGCCCCGTGCCGGAAATCCACGATATAGGCCACGTCGGTCAGGAAACCGTATGCCCAGCCCGATTTGGAAAAAATCCGGACATCGGGTATGATCCGGGCGGCGCTGTCCCCTCCATACAGGAAAAATTTGAGGTAGGCCGGTGGATATTCTGCGGGATCGTAGCGGGGATAAGCCGATTCCCCGGGATAGGCGGACATGCAGTCGTACAACAGGGCATAATCCGCACTATCCAGCCGGAACCGCGCCGATTCGGGTACAGACGCCGGGAAAAGGACCGACTGCAGCATACGCGACAGGTCCTGCAGGGAAGCCCGGTTCTTTTCAGAGAAATCCATGGGCCCCTCGACCAGAACGCCGTCCCGCATGTATCCACGGCCGACCATGTCCCGCCGCAGCGGGTAGGGCTCGGGGTTGTAGGCTTCCGGCTGGGCATACAGTATGCGGTCGCCCCGGAGGAAACGCACGGGGTTGGTGTGGCGGTTCTGGTCCGCCGGCAGGGCGAGGTCAAGCCGGTGCAAGATGTCCATGCCGGTATATCCCTTGGCATGCAGGTTGTCGTTGAGCGAACGCTGTCCCACAAATTCGTACAGCCGGTTGGCCGCATCGTTGTCGCTGACCAGGAAGATCTTGCGGACGTAATGGGCCACCGAGGGAAGCCCTCCGGGCGCCGTCAGATCCTCCCGTACGGCCGGGGTGCCGGGATACACGCTGTCGGTCAGCATGGGGCTGTGGCTGTCCAGCCCCGGGATATCCACATCGTGGATCTTCTCCAGGGCCGAGAGGGCAATGGGCAGCTTCACCGTGGACGCCGGGTAAAAATAGCGCTGCGGGTCCAGGCCGTAGTCCAGGTATTGGAAATGGGGCTTGTTGTCCGCATCACGGTCAATGCGGGTATACAGGATTTGCAGGTGATAGGCTTCGGGATGGGCCAGGATGCGGCGACCGGAAGCATCCATCCCTTTCCAGAGCAACGCCGCCAGCCAGGGGTCGGCATTTTCAGGGACCGGTGTCTGGGGGATCTGCGTCATGGTGCAGGAAAACAGCAGGGCCGCAGCGGACAACCAGCCACAGGTGTTGCGCATGCTTACGGATTTGGGGCCCTGCAGGCAGGTGCTCCGCTTTCAGATGTTCATCACGCCTTTCAGGCTCTGGAAAAATTCGTCCTTTTTCCGCATGGAAATCGGGATGTTCTTCTTGTCGCTCATGATCACTGCGGCACCCAGTCCTTTGATAATCTTCCGTATATGGCTGACGTTGACCAGGAACGACTTGTGGACGCGGTAAAACCCTTTGTCGCTGAGCATCTCATCGTATTCCTTCAGGGGCTTGGAGATCAGATGCGTCTTTCCTTCGGTGGTCTGTATCTTGGTATAGCTGTCGCAGGCCTCGCAATAGACGATATCCTGGAGATCGACCACGTTGTATCCGTCGTTGGAGGGTATCACGATCTTCGAAAAAGTCTGCTCCTTGTTGCCGAGAAATTCCTTGAGCATCTCGGCCATTTCGTTCAGGCCACCGGGTTTTTTATCCCTTTTGACACGACCCAGCGCGGTCTGCACCTCCTGTATGCTGATGGGTTTCAGCAGGTAATCCAGGGCGGCAAATTTGATGGCTTGAATGGCGTATTCTTCATGCGCCGTGATGAAGATGACGTCGAAATCTATGGACGGAATGCGCTCCAGCACTTCAAAGCCTTTATGGGGCGGCATTTCAATATCCAGAAAGAGCACATCGGGCTGGGTCTTTCCGATGACCTCTACCGGCATCGTCTCCGTGACGGCCGTGCCGACCACTTCCACCCCCTCGCAATGTTCTTCCAGGATATTTCTGAGGATGTCAATGTTCTTCACTTCATCCTCAACGATGACGGCTCTGAGTGTTTTCATAGGTTAAAAATTGTGGAGTTCAAACACTGACCGCTGGTCAACCGCCGTCAGGTGACGTAATATTACACATTATTTCAATTCGCCGCCTCACCATTCCGGAAAATTTTTGGCCCTCCTGCGCCCAGACACAGGGTCCGCAAGGTCAGTAAGCCCGTGCAAAAAGCACCCTTTCCCTGGAGGGTTTGCCGCTGAATACGCAACGCCCTTCTTCCTGCGGATTGTCCAGGGGGATGCAGCGGATGGTGGCTTTGGTCAACTCCTTGATCTGTGCTTCGGTTTCAGCGGTGCCATCCCAGTGCGCGGAGACAAAGCCGCCCTTGTCGTCGAGGACCTGCTGGAAGGCTTCGAAGGTATCCACGAGCGTAATGTGCGCGTCGCGGTAAGCCTTGGCTTTGTCGAAAATTTGCTGCTGAATCTCTTCCAGCAGGGCCTTGACCCGTTCCGCCAGGCCTTCCATGGGGAAGGACATTTTTTCCCTGGTGTCCCGGCGCACCACTTCTACCTGCCGGTTCTCCAGGTCCCGTGGCCCAATAGCCAGACGAACGGGCACGCCTTTCTGCTCGTACTCGGCAAACTTCCAGCCGGGGCGTACATTGTCGTCGGCATCATAATGCACCGACACCCCGGCCGTGCGCAGTTCGTTCAGCATGCCGGTGGCCGCCTCATCCAGCAGGGCCTTCTGCTCGGCATTCCGGTAAATGGGTACGATCACCGCCTGCAGGGGGGCAATCCGCGGCGGAAGCACCAGGCCCTCGTCGTCGCTGTGGGCCATCACCAAGGCGCCGATGAGCCGCGTGGAGACGCCCCAGGAGGTGGCCCAGACATAATCCAGCTTGTTGTCCCGGTTGAGGAACTGGACATCGAAAGCCCGGGCAAAGTTTTGGCCCAGGAAGTGTGAGGTGCCTGCCTGCAAGGCCTTGCCGTCCTGCATCAGGGCCTCTATGCAATAGGTGTCAATGGCCCCGGCAAAACGCTCGGCCGGGGACTTGACCCCGCGGATGACCGGCATAGCCATGAAATGCTCGGCAAAATGGGCATAGACCTCGAGCATGCGCCGCGCTTCAGCGACGGCCTCGTCGGCCTCCGCATGGGCGGTATGGCCTTCCTGCCACAGGAACTCCGCCGTCCGCAGGAACAGCCGGGTGCGCATCTCCCAGCGAACCACATTGGCCCACTGGTTGATGAGCAGGGGCAGGTCGCGGTAGGACTGTATCCAGGTCTTGTAGGTATCCCAGATGATGGTTTCTGAGGTAGGGCGGACGATGAGCTCCTCGTCCAGCTTGGCTTCGGGGTCCACAACCACCTCGCCGCTGAGGGGGTCGTTTTTCAGGCGATAATGGGTCACCACGGCACACTCCTTGGCGAAGCCTTCCACATGCTGCGCCTCCCTGCTGAGAAAGCTCTTGGGGATAAACAGGGGAAAATAGGCATTGCGGTGGCCCGTTTCCTTGAACATCCGGTCCAGCTGGTCGCGCATGTTCTCCCACAGCGCATATCCATGGGGTTTGATGACCATGCAACCCCGGACAGCGGAGTAATCGGCCAATCCACCTTTGATAATCAAATCGTTATACCACTGTGCATAATCCTGGTCTCTGGGGGTGATTTCTTTGCTCATACCTGTGTGCTCTGGCAGGATGCCGGGTTTTAAGGGTTCGGAAAAAACGGTGCAAAGTACGGGAAATCCCTCAACTTCGGGAAGGCTTTTCTTGTTATCTTTGTCGAACCGGTGAAGAGGCCTTTCCCCCACCGGCAGATTGTGATAAACGGTCAAACGCTGCATGCAAAAATGACGTATCTTTAACAGGAACGGTGGTGTTTGGATCACCCTTAAATTCAAAGTCATGAAAACCTCCTCTATATTCCTCGCCTTGGCAGCCCTGGTCTTGGGCGGCTGCAGTTCGGCCTACCGGTCGGCACAGACGCCGGATGATGTGTATTATTCTCCGGCGGAAGACCCTGCCCCCACCTACGCATCCAGGCAAAGCGACGAAACCGGCAACGACGTCTATACCTACACCGACGAAGGAACCTATGTGACCTACGATGACGGTGGGCAGGCATACGACAGTTACGGCGGATACACCGACCGGATCATGATGTTTGACCGGGCGGATAGCTATTACCCCAATTTTTATCTCGGGCTGAACAGCTTTTCCACCTGGGGCATGCCCTCTTTCGGATGGGGAGCGCCCCTGTACGGCGGATGGTATGGCTA
>CBINPH010000297.1:0-4171 GCA_966252445.1 uncultured Chitinophagaceae bacterium
GTACACCCGCAGCAGCCATCAGGTCCCCCTCATAGGTCGCGTCGATGAACATCGCGCCCCGGAACCGGCGACCGCTCAGCATGCGGATGGAGCGGATGCGCCCATCGGTCTTTTGCACGCCCTTGCTGCGGTCGAGCCATTGACCCCGGAAGACCGGCACCTGGTGTTCCCGGATCAGGTCCTCAAAGACTTTTTCGGCGGCATGGGGCTCAAATATCCACATGGTCCGCTCATTCCCGTCCATGGCCGGAGTCCCCTGCCCTTTGTTGCCATAGGCCTCTTTGGCCTGCCATGACCAGGCTTGGGGATCCTGGTAATGCAGGTAAATACGGTGGTAAAATTGCCTGGCCAAGCCACCGATAACCTTCTTGTTTCCGGTATCGGTAAAACCCAGGCCGCCGGAAGACAGACCGCCCAGGTGGGTTTCCGGGCAGACAAGGACCACGCGCATGCCATTCATTTTGCCTGCACAGGCGGCCATCACGCCCGCCGAGGTACCTCCGTATACCACCAGGTCTGCTTCATGGGCCTCGGGGTCGTCCGGCGCTTCGCCGGCGCCCGCGGCCGCCCCCAGCGGCAGGGACGGGGCCAGCACGCCGCCCGCGGCCATCAGGGCCATGTTCCTGAGAAAAGATCTCCTGTTGTTGTCGATATCCATGAGCTTGCGGTTATCTAAGGGGGGCTACGCCCCAGTCTTGAATTCCGGTCCCGTTCATCGCTTATTCCGCGACGCCGACCAGGGCTCTCCCGGAGAAGAAGGAATGGTCCTTGGCAGCACCGTCCCAGGTATCCAGCACCTTGATCCGGATGTAGCGTACCGGAGGCGCCGCGGGGTCCAGGGAAAAAGTCTCTCCCGCCAGGGCATAGGCCAGGTCTTCTTCTGTCGTCTGTCCCAGGGGCAGGCCCGAAGGCTTGACGGACTGGCAGTCGCCCAGCTTGACCCAGCTGTCCCAGCTGCCGTCCGGGTTGGGATCGGCGCTGCCCCAGACTTCCCAGGTTTTTGCATTGGCATTGGCGTAAACCAGGTTGTATTCGGTCAATATGCCGCGCTGCCAGGCTTTGAAACTGCTGAGCTTGGCAGTCACCCCCAAGTCGAAGGTAAACCAATGCGGGGAGCCCGAGTTGTTGGCCGTGCGGAACCAACTGTTTTTGTCGCCATCCCATAATTTGGACATGGGATTGGCTGAGGTGTTGTATTGGGGAGCATCGCCGGGCAGGGTGTATTCTTCATACTTGTTCCTGTCCAGTTCCACAGGCACCGCTTCTTCCAGGTAAATCGGCTGGTAGTAGGCGGCAAAGGTATCCAGGGCACCCGAAACGGGAATAAACAAGGACCGGTATTGGACGGAGTCACCCAGGGGCGGCTCCGCGATGGTGGTGATGCTGTCCGTCGTTTTCACGAAAATATGCTGTTCGGCACCCTGCTGGTCCAGGTAGCGGATCTCGGTGCCCACCGCTGTGCTGTCGGTCTCGGAAAGCCATTCAATCTTAGGCTTGCCTCCGATCAATACCGCGCGGCTGGTCCGGCGGTTGGTCAGGGTGCTGATGTATACGTCGCCGTATACCCGGCCTATGGTGTCCACGGGAACGGATACGTGGCCTGCCTTGTCGAAGGTGACGATGGAAAAAGTATAGGACCCTTCGGGGATGGGGTCGATCAGTACGCTTACGTGGTCCTTCTTTCCCCCCGGCGTGACGGGAGCATCCACGGAATCAGCCCCGTTGTTCCAGTATACCCGGCCATGGGTGACGTTCGGGTTGGAGGTCAGCTGCCAGTCCAATTGTATACGGTCGTGCCCCGGGAAGATCATGATGGAATCGGGCTGTACCTGGTAGACCACCTCTCCCCCGCTCAGGTAAGGTTTGTATTTGTCGTCCATCTTGGTGCAGCCGGCAAGCACAAGGCCTGCCAGGCCAAGGCGCAGCCAGGATGATGAATATTGTATAGTTTTCATGCTCGTGTCGTTTCGGATGATGATAGAATGGTTCAGGGCTGTACTTGCCCCCAGAATCCCAGCTCGATCAGCCAGGCCGATCCCGTGCTCGAATTCGGTGGGGAGGCAAAGGTCGATATCACCTTGAACCGCAGGTAACGCACTGCCGGTGCGGCTATGGGCACCAGCGACTCGTCGCCGGCTGCCGCCGTCGCGATGTCCTCGTTGGAGAGCTGCCCGACGGCCATACCGGAAGGCTTGACGATCTCGAATTCGCCAAGCAAGGTCCACGAATCCCAGCTGCCGTCGGATGCGGGAGCGTTGCTGCCCCAGAGCTCGAACTGCTTGATATTGCCCGAGGAATATTCTCTCCCGTCATGCACCTGCCAGGTCCGGAAGCGGCTGAGCTTGGCCTTGACCCCCAGGTCCATGGTAAAGGACTCGGGAAATCCTTCGTTGCCATTGGAATGAAAGCCGCTCAGTTGCACGGTGTTGTTGTTCCAGAGATCGGCCAGCGGCCAGGTCGAGGCGGCGTCGGTGGGCAGCACCAGCGGCTTGAACAAGGCTTTGTCCAGCTCCTGCTCGAAAAGAGGGGTAAGGGTTTTGATGAGGGTATCCGACATGTTGGACCAGCGGTCCCGCACATAGACGCCGAACTCGGTGGGCCTGGACTCCAGGCCACGGACCGTAAACAGCCCGGATGCCTGGCTGGTATAATCCCGGTCATAATCAACCCACTCCCCTGACGAATCACGCACGATGACGTTGACGACAATATCGGCCTGGGCACCGTTGACAAAGCTTACGGAAATGCCCCCGAAATCTTCATAATAATCCAGGGAATCATACACCGCCTGCACCGGGGGCAGGAGGGGATGGACGGTGGCCGTGACCACGTCTGACTTGTTGCCGCCCCGGTCAACGGCATAGAGCTGGACCTCGTGGGGGTTCGTGTCCCCGAATCCCCGCACGACCAGGGCATTGTCAAAAAAGGAGGCTTTGGTTTCCTGCTTGACACCGGGTCGGATCTCGTAATCGGCCTGCACGTACAACAAGTCCTCATCCGCCGGCAGGCTGTAGGCAATGCGGGCGGCGCCGGGAAGGTTTTCCACCTGGACCTCGCTGATGGGCGCAGGGGGTATGCCGTCATTTTCGAGGGGATGCCGGCGGTTTTCCTCCTTGCAGGAAGAGAAACCGGCCAGCAGGCCCAGCAGCAGGACAACCTGCAGCAGGCGGTGGGCAGAACCGGAACGGATGCCGGTCATGGATATATGGGATAATAACATACGATCTTGTTTATAAGCCATAAATTACCAACCGGGGTTTTGGACAAGGTTGGGATTCGAAATCAGCGCTGCTTCGGGGATGGGCCAGAAATAGTCCCGCTTTTTAAAGGACTGACCGAAAAGGTTCACCGGGATATAATAGTATTCCGGCAGCTCCTGTGAAATGCTCCACCCCGTAATGGGCTGGTTCAGCGTGACCTCGGCTTCTTTCCAGCGCCGCAGATCCCAGTACCGCCCACCCTCGAAGGCCATCTCGATCAGCCGTTCCCGGTGAATGATGCGGCGAAGGCCGTCTTTGGTCTGGTACTCGCCCGGTTTAGTGGAGAACTGGCTCCAGGCGTCCTGAACGCTGGGGATGCCTGCCCGTTCCCGGACAGCGTTGATCCAGCTGAGGGCTTCGTCCGAGGGTCCATTCACCTCATTGAGGGCCTCGCTGTAGTAGAGGTACAGGTCCGCCAGCCGGATGATGGGCCAGGGATAGCGCTGCACCTGGTATACGCCCGTGCTGGTCTGGATGACGTTCAGGTAGTTGACCAGCTTCTTGGCATAGTATCCGGTGATGGAATACTGGTCATCGCGGGACTTGCCGGAATAGCCACCCGAGCGGCCTTCTACCTTCCAGGTATCATCATCGTCGAAGCGACCCTGCCCGTACCAGACGCCGCCGTCAAAACCCAGGTCCGCATAAAAACGGGGCTCCCGGTTGAAATGCAGGGCTGCGGTCACATAACCCGGACTGATGTGGTAGCGGTCCTCCTCGGCGGCCGTGTCGAGCCCGTAACGGCCGGCATAGTCCCAGGTCTTGTCCTCATCGATGGGTACGCCGTGGCGGGTATAAAACATTTCCGCGATCTTCAGCGTGGGGGCATATTCGGCATGCGGGCCATTCGCCACAGAGCCGTTGCCTCCAACGTTGGGATCGATATTGGCCTGGGCAAAATTCTGGATGGT
>CBINPH010000298.1:0-4156 GCA_966252445.1 uncultured Chitinophagaceae bacterium
CGTACCACCAGCCCGTCTCCGCACGCTGCTCGCTGATCTCAATGGCTCCCAGTTCCTCGAAGAACCGGCGCACGTCGGCGGCAGCGGTACCTTTCGTCAACTCAATCGCCATCACGATCAGGTCGTCGGTCTGCCGTGGATGGAACACATGCTTTTTCACAAAAGGCATGATCTGGTTGAGCCAGCAAAAAGTCAGGGTCATGCCCACCGAAGAGATCAGCACCGTCAGCTCGAAGGTGATGGGGATGAACGACGGGAGTGGGAAATGGGGCTTTCCGTCGATATTGAGCGGCCAGCTGGCTACCGTGATGTATCCCATGCCGCCCAGGGCGATCAGCACCCCGAGCAGGCCGTAGAAGAACCCGGCCGTATGCAGGCTGGTCCCCCGCAGGCCCATGGCCTCGTCCAGCCCGTGTACGGGGTAGGGCGAGTAGATGTCATGGAGCTTAAACCCGGAGGCGCGCACCTTCTTCACCGCCTGGAATATCTCCGGCTCCTCCTTGAAACAACCCACTACAAAATTTTTTACTGGCATTATCTTGCTGTTTATTTGATCATTGGTCTTGTGCCCGCTCAATGCGCATGGGCGATCTCCTGGGCGAATTCTTCCGTGGAACGCTCTTCGATCCGGCTCATCTGAGCCTTGTAGCTTTCGCCCGAGGTCTTCAGGACGTGCTTGATCTCATGAATGGCAATAACCGGGAAATACTTGGCAAACAGGAAATAACAGGTAAAGAACAGGCCGAACGTGCCGATGTAGAACCCGATGTCCGCCCAGGTGGGTGAAAAATAGCTCCAGCTGGAGGGCAGCCAGTCATGGTACAGGGACAGCACAATGATGACGAAACGCTCGAACCACATGCCGATGTTGATGATGATCGACATGAAGAAGGTGAAGGGGATGTTGCGGCGCAGCTTCTTGAACCAGAAGGTCTGCGGGGCGATGAGGTTGCAGGTGATCAGGCACCACCAGGCCCACCAGTAGGGGCCGTTGACGCGCCACCAGAACGCTCCGCCCTCGCCGAAGTCACCGGAATACCAGGCCACGAAGAACTCGCTGATGTAGGCGATGGCCACGATGCTGCCCGTGAGCATGATGACCTTGTTCATGGCCTCAATATGGCCCAGGGTGATGTACTCCTCCAGGTGCAGGATCTTGCGGGTGACGATCAGCAGGGTCTGCACCATGGCAAAGCCGGAGAAAATGGCACCGGCCACAAAGTAGGGCGGGAATATGGTGGTATGCCATCCGGGAATAACGGAGGTGGCAAAGTCCATGGACACCACGGAGTGCACGGAGAGCACCAGCGGCGTGGCCAGGGCGGCCAGCACCAGGAACAGGGCTTCCAGGCGCTGCCAGCTCTTCACCGAACCCGTCCACCCGAAAGAAGCGATGCCGTACAGGCATTTGCGGAGCTTGGTCTTGGCCCGGTCCCTGATCGTGGCCATGTCAGGCAGCAGGCCCGAATACCAGAACAGCACGGATACCGTGAAATACGTCGATACGGCGAACACGTCCCACAGCAGGGGAGAGTTGAAGTTGGGCCAGAGCGGTCCGCGCGTATTGGGGTAAGGGAAGATGAAAAACACGTCCCAGACGCGGCCCACGTGCCAGATGGGAAACTGGCCGGCACACATCACCGCGAAGATCGTCATGGCTTCTGCTGCGCGGTTGACGCCGGTGCGCCATCCCTGGCGGAACAGCAGCAAGATGGCGGAGATGAGGGTGCCCGCGTGCCCGATACCGACCCACCAGACGAAGTTGGTGATGGCCCAGGCCCAGTTCACGGTCTTGTTCACCCCCCACACGCCGATGCCGTAGTATACTTCCCAATACACGGAAAAGATACCGAACAGCAACAGGGCAACCGAGATGACCAATCCCACATACCAGAGGGTCCCCGGCCGCCCCTCGATGGGGCGCACGATGTCTTCGGTGACCTGATGAAAGTCTTTCGACCCGTCGATCAGGGGCTCTCTTACCGTGGATTCGTATTTCAGCAACATAATCTTTGAATAATTATAACCAACTATTTTCCTTCCCAGAAAGCCGGGCCTTGCCGCTTACAGCGAATGCTGCAGCTCTTCATGGAAGAAGTCTTTCGGGTCCTTGTTCCTGATCTTGGCCAGATAGGTGATGTTCGGCAGGGTGTGCAGCACCTCCAGGACATGATAGCCCCGGTGGGTCTGCTCTTCATGGCGAAGCTTGTATATCCGGCTTTCCTTGTCGTTCACATTGCCGAAGACGATGGCTTCAGCCGGGCAGGCCTGCTGGCAGGCGGTCACGGCCTCGCCGTCTTTTACGGGGCGGCCTTCTTTCTTGGCGTCCAGCTTGGCGCTCTGAAGGCGTTGTACGCAGAAGCTGCACTTTTCCATGACGCCCCGGCCGCGGACGGTGACCTCGGGGTTGAGCACCATGCGGGTGAGGCTCTGGTTCATCTCCAGGACGACGGGATCGTCGTACAGGTTGTCCTCGAAGCTGTCGGCGCCGTTCCAGTCCCGCCAGTTGAAGCGGCGGACCTTGTACGGACAGTTGTTCTCGCAGTAGCGGGTGCCGATGCAGCGGTTATAGATCATCATGTTCAGGCCCTCGTCGCTGTGCGTCGTGGCCGCCACAGGGCAGACGTTTTCGCAAGGCGCATGATCGCACTGCTGACAGAGCATGGGCTGGAACACCACCTGCGGGTCTTCCTCGTCGCCGGCGAAGTACCGGTCAATACGGATCCATTGCATCTCATGCCCGCGGGCCACTTCGTCCTTGCCGACGACGGAGACGTTGTTTTCGGCCTGGCAGGCTATGGTGCAGGCGCCGCATCCAATGCAGCTGTTCAGGTCTATGGCCATCCCCCACTTGAGGCCCTGGGAATAGTCGAAGCTATCGGGATAGAGGGTGGCATCGCGGCGGTAGTCCTCGCCGTACTTGCCGAATTCTTCCTTGCGTTCCTTCAGAAGTTCTTCGGGATCCTCGGCAAACTGGGCCAGGGTGGTCTCCTGGATGATGGGCCGGCCGTCGAAGGTGCCGTGGGACTGAGTGATGGCCAGCAGATGGGTCTCCCCGGTGTTGGTCACCTTGACGGAAGGCACCGCATAGGACCAGGTGCCGGCGGCGCTGCTGAAGGACACCCAGGGATAGGCGTTTTTGCCCACCCCGGCGGCGGCTACGCCGACATCGCGGCGGGCCTGCCTGAGGGCGTCGTCCTTGAGCTCATTCCCGCCCCTGCCGTAGCCCAGGGCCACAGCCACCACGTCGGGATGCATGCCGGGAACCACGAGGATGGGGAGCCGCAAAGTCTTGTTCCCGACGGTCACTTCGGCCACCGGGCGATTGAAATTCACTTCGTTGAAGCGGGTTACCGCCGCATTGAGCTTCTTGGACAAGGCCGGGGATACGCAGAGGTAGTTGTCCCAGGTGCATTTGGTGACCGGGTCCGGCATCTCCTGCAGCCAGGGGTTGTTGGCGAGCCAGCCGCTGCCTATGGCCGTTTTCTCGTAGAGCACCAGCTCCAGCGCTCCCGCCTGGGCGGGGGCGGCCAGCCGCCCTGCGGCGGCGTTGACGTCCGCGGCAAAGGCCGCGCCGGCGGGGGCGGGCGCCTGAGCGGGCTCGGCCACGCCGTTCTGCAAGGTCTGGTCCCACCAGTGCTGCCACTGGTCCCCGCCGCCGTAGGCGGGGAATATATTTGCCTGCCAGTACTGCTGGATATAGGTCAGGGGATCCGTGTTGGCGGCCCCGGACCATTTCAGCAGGCTGGACAGCAGCTGCCTGGTCTTGAACAGGGGTGCGATCCCCGGCTGCTGCAGGCTGTAATAGCCGGTGCGCGGTTCCGCGTCTCCCCAGCTTTCCAGGAAATGATGATCGGGTGCCGCATACTGGCAGAGCCGCGTGGTTTCGTCGTTGTGGTCGTTGCAGGAGACGCTGAGGCGGACCTTTTTGAGCCCCGCGATGAATTTCTCAGCGTCATGATAATCATAGGCCGGGTTGACGCCATGCATGATCAGGGCTCCTACCCTGCCGGCATTCATGTCGCTGACCAGCTGCTCCATATCGGCGTCCACGCCCTGGTGGTAGTTGAGCTGGCCGGACCAGTCGATGGTGTGTCCGCCGGCGCCCAGCATGTCGTTGATCCCGTTGACCAGGGTCTGTACTGCGGGGTCGTTG
>CBINPH010000299.1:0-4122 GCA_966252445.1 uncultured Chitinophagaceae bacterium
CTTCAGGTTTTTGTACTGCGGGTTGTCCGGCCCGGAGCTTTTCATTTGGGTAACCGCACAGGAAAGCGCCACGATGCTCACAAACAAAAGCGTGATGAGAAGTGTTTTTTTAAAGAAATATTTTTGTTTTTCCGTTAATTTTTTGGAATCGTCCAATAAAGGATGTGAAAAATCGGGTGGCAGAATGACCGCTGCGGCTACTACCGGACCTGCAAGACAGCCGCGGCCGGCTTCGTCACACCCCGGACCCTGTCCACCCTCTCCGGGCGGCCGGTGCATGCGACGCTGGCGGAAGGCGAGCAGTGGCACAACCATGTGCACCTGGGCCGCTGGGCCGATCTCATGCTGGTCGCGCCGGCATCAGCCAACACATTGGCCAAGATGGCGCATGGCCTCTGCGACAACCTGCTGACGGCGGTATACCTGTCTGCGGCCTGCCCCGTGATGTTTGCGCCGGCCATGGACGAAGACATGTGGCGTCACCCGGCTACCCGGGCGAACGTGGAACGCCTGGTGGCCCTGGGACATGTGCAGCTGCCCGTGGAGACGGGGCCCCTGGCCAGCGGTCTGCAGGGCGAGGGCCGCATGGCGGAGCCGGAGACCATCGTCGCCCGTCTGCAGGACTGGTTCGCCGCCCGGCAGGCGCTGGCCGGGAAACGGGCCCTGGTCACCGCAGGTCCCACCTACGAGCCCATAGACCCTGTGCGTTTCATCGGCAACCACTCCAGCGGCCGGATGGGCATAGCCCTGGCGGAGGCGCTGGCCCGCCGGGGGGCAGCCGTGGACCTGGTCCTGGGCCCTACCGCGCTGGAGCCCGCGACGCCTGGCATCACCCTGACCCGCGTGGGCACGGCGGCGGACATGCATGCGGCCTGCCTCAGGCTGTTTCCCAACGCCGACATCGCTGTGCTGGCGGCCGCCGTGGCCGACTACCGCCCCCGCCAGGCGGCCTCCGAAAAGATCAAGAAATCGGCGGAAGAGGTCCTGCACCTGGACCTGGAACGCACGCCCGATATCCTGCGGGACCTGGGCGAACGCAAAAGGCCGGGGCAGCTGCTCGCCGGCTTCGCCCTGGAAACGGAAAAAGAAGAAGCGCATGCCCAGGACAAGCTCAGGTCCAAGAAGGCGGATCTCATCGTGCTGAATTCCCTGCGCAGCGAGGGCGCAGGCTTCGGGTACGACACCAACCAGGTGACCATATTCGACAAAGACGGGGGCCGCAAGGCCTACCCCCTTAAATCCAAGGCCGCGGTGGCCGATGATATCGTCAACTACATCATCGAGAAATTATGATGCTGAAGCGCCTTTTGTTTTGCCTGGTCTTTGGGGCCGCCTGGCCCGCCCTGCCGGGGAAGGCCCAGGAACTGCAGGCCAACGTCACGGTGGTGGCTGACCGCATCCGGGGCGTGGACCCCTCCGTGTTCCGGGACCTGCAGCGCCAGGTGCAGGAACTCCTGAACACCCGCTCCTGGTCGGGGAAGCATTATGCCCCCGACGCCCGCATTGCCTGCAATTTTCTTATCAACCTGCAGAACAGCGCCGACAACGATGTGTTCAGCGGCACCCTGACGGTGCAGGCCGTGCGACCCGTATACAATTCATCCTACGTCAGTCCCCTGCTGAACTACCAGGACCGGGACCTGAGCTTCCGCTTTAAGCAATATCAGCCGCTGGTGTTCAACGAGACGCGGGTGAGCGGCAACGATGCCCTGGAATCCAACCTGACCGCCGTACTGGCCTATTACGCTTATATCATCATCGGCCTGGACCAGGACAGCTTCGCCGACCACGGCGGCGACGCGATGTTCAGGAAGGCCCAGAACATCGTCAACAACGCCCCGGAGAACAGCAAGAGCATCAGCGGCTGGAAGGCCTTTGACGGCACCCGCAACCGGTACTGGCTGACCGAAAACCTGCTCAACCCCCGCTATGACCACTATCACCAGGTCCTCTACCAGTACCACCGGCAGGGGCTGGATGCGATGTACGGGGATATGGCCGCCGGCCGCAAGGCGGTCGTCCAATGCCTCAACACCCTCAACGCCATCCATGCCGAAAACCCGAGCAACATGATACTCCCCTTGTTCTTTGTGGCCAAGGCCGAAGAACTGACGGGCATTTTTTCCCAGGCACCCACGGCCGAAAAGACGGGTGCCATCGCCCTGTTGCAGAAAATGGACCCGGCGCACGGGAACCGGTATCAGGAGGATATGAAGCCATGAGCAGACGAGGGCTGGCCTGGGCAGTATTGTGGTGTTTGGGGGCGGCGGCGTGCAGCCGCCACGGGAAGGTAGCTTCCGGCGTGATCGGCATAGAGCAGATGAGCGCCATACTCACCGACATGCAGATGGCCAGCGCCTTCAATGACAGCTATGTGCCCGATACGGTGCGCCCCACCATCGAAGGACGGGAATACCGCCTCAAGGTCTTTTACCAGCAGGTGCTGGACCTGCACCATACGGACCGCCAGGACTTCCTGAAAAGTTATGAGTTCTACGAGTCGCATCCGGACCTCCTGAAAAAGGTCTATGCGCGGATGGGGGAGATCGTCGAGCGGAAAACCGCCGTGCTGGACTCCCTGACCCGGCCCCGCCTGGTGGCCCCCACCGAGCTGCCCCGCACCCTGATGCCGGGGACCGGGGCCAAGGATTTTTCCTCAATCTATCAGGCCGTTGCGGACAGCATACATCACCAGGCCAGCCGTGTTTTTAACCCCTATCTTTTCGATTAGCCGGGTGCGGATGCCCTCGACCGTGCGGGTGCTGAGGTAGACGATCTTGGCAATTTCCGGGGCGGTGTGCTCTTCGCAGATCAGGCGCAGGACTTCGGACTCCCGGTCGGTGAGGTGGATCTGTTCGTTGAAGGTCGGTTTGAATTGTTTGCGGGTGACGATCTTCTTCAGCATGGCCCGGTTCACGAAATCCGTAAAATAGTAACCGTTCTCGTAGGCCGATTCTATGGCCAGCTTGATCTCCGATTGTTCGGCATTCTTTAGCAGGTATCCCGCCGCACCGCTTTCCATGAGGTGCACCACGAACTTCTCGTCATCATACATGGACAGCACCAGCACACGGATCCGGGGATAATGCTCATGGATGTAGCGGGTGGCTTCTATGCCGTCCATGACAGGCATCTTGAGGTCCATCAGGACGATGTCGATCGGCGTGTCGGGGATCAGGTGGAGGAGCTCCTCGCCATTGTCGGCCTCCCCGGCAAATTCCAGCCGGGGATATTCTGAGAGCGAGAAGATGACACCCTTGCGGAATATCTTGTGATCATCGGCAATCGCGTACCTGATCTTATTCATGGGGTTCCGGTATGTCTTCTGCAGCGGCAACGGGGACGGTTAGCGTCATCACAGTGCCGGGGGCCCCCGATTTCCTCTTCTCAAAATTAATGTTTGCCTGCAAAATATTGACCCTGTTCTGTATATTTTTTAATCCCAGCCCTCCCGGCGTATGTTTGAGCGCTTCGAAACGCTCTTGGGTAAAAGGACGGCCGTCGTTCTCCATGCTGCAGATCAGGTGCTGGCCGCGCCGGCTGAGCTGTATGCGTATATGCTTTGCTTGCGCGTGTTTCAGGACGTTGCTGGTATGCTCCTGCACGATGCGGTAAATCGCCAGTTCCCGCTCGGGGCTGAGCCTGGGCAGGCCCTCGGGGGCCTGGAAGGACATGCCGGGTCCCCCCGCCGAATCTATTTTGCGGGAAAAATTCTGCAGCGCTTCGCCCAGCCCGAAATTCACGAGCATCTCGGGAGACAGCTGATGCGAGAGCTGGCGGATGGTTTTGATGGTCTCGTCGAGGACCTCTCTGGCCGCGTTGGAGGTTTCCAGCGCCCGCGGGGACACCTGCTCCTTCACGGTCTGCAGCAGGTAGAGGCGCACGGTCGCCAGGGAAGCCCCCACTTCGTCGTGCAGGTCGCCGGCTATGCGCTTGCGTTCCTTTTCTTCCGACTCGATCGCCGCTTCCAGCATGAGGCGCTGTTGCTGCTCGCGCAGCGCCTGGAGACTGAGCTGATACCGGATCACCTTCCGCTGGTGGATGAGGACGAAGACGATGACTCCCAGGGCGAAAAGCAGCATGCCGCCGATGCCGAGGATAAGAAGCTGTTCCATCACGATC